>JAXGSX010000001.1:0-45431 GCA_040775225.1 Kiritimatiellia bacterium
CATGCAAACAATTGTTCATACTGATTCCGGTGGATGCGTGTCTGCGTCGGCTGAAAAGCGATTCCTTATCCATGAATCTGGTAAAACGATGGCGCACGCATCAGGCGGTGTGAATTAAGTGATAAGCAGTTGACGAATAAATACTTACCAAGAACGTCCCCAGTTACTTCAAGAACGTCCCCAGTTATGGCGTTGGAATTCCAGACGCCGCACCTGCAGCATAATACACCCCACCCCCCACCGCTTCGCCAAGTGCACGACAGGTCTGCCCTACGCAAGCCAGCGCCGCCCGGCCTGCTGATCTGCGCAGTGGACCGTCCCCGCCGCATCGCACCCAACTTGATTGCCATGCCGTGGAACTGGATGTCCGGCGCTTAAAGCGCCCCTGTAGCGCATTTTCTGAAACCCCAGCCGGCCACCTTTGCATTCTTGTGTGGTGAATTAATTCCGTCTCTGCCCCCCTGTTTTTAAACCGGCACAATCAACTCACCGTAGCCGGCATCTTCCACCCGCAGGCGGCGGACCGCCGCCGTATCTCCGCCAACGGCAGCCTTGGCGCGGCGGAATTTCTCCGGCAGATAGACGAACAGATGTCCGGGCCGCCGCGCGCGGAGGCCCCGGCAGACCAGAGCCTGCCGCCGCGGATCGTATTCCACGGCCTCGAATTCCATCCCACCCTGGGTAATGTGCCAATCCGTCCCCACCAGTTGGGGCACATCCCGGACCGCCCGGATGCCAATGACGCGGCAATGTCCCGCGGGCAGACCGGACACCCGGTACCCGCCGGCATGGATGCCGAGATATTCGCCGGCCCAGAAATCAAACAGGTGATAATCCCGGCCGGCATCCAGGCCAAACGCGGCGAAATCCACGGTATAATCGCGCGGGCGCGCCAGGGGATGGGCATTGATCACGCCGGCCACATGCCAGGTCTCGCCGGCATTCGCCACCGGCAGATCCAGCAGCGCCGGATATTCATTTTCGAAAAAATCCACCGTGCGCGCTCCCGCGGAATAGGTCGGCAATACCTTGCTCAACACTGCAATCTGCGCCGGCGGCAGCGCCGGCAGATGGTCGCCCAGGATCGCCAGTCCATTGGTCAACCCCACCACGGAAGCCCAGGTCACGGCCTCGGCCAGACTGAGTTCGGAGCAGTCGCCCGCCAGGCGCACGGACAGGTAATCCGGGTCATTCGCCCACCAGCGCCGGTGGAGGAAGCCGAAATTCATCGCGGAATTTACGCCGCGCCGGAGATATCCCGACCCGGGATAGCGGTCGCGCTCGCCGTGATGCTTGTCAATCAACTTGACATCCCACCGCGCGCCAATATCGCCGCCGATGCGCATGGCGTCGGTCAGCCCGGCGGAAATCCCATAAAGACAGCCATTGAGCAGGTAGGTTTCATCGCCCAGGCCGGCGCGGAATGATTCCAGCCCCTGGCGCATGGCCTGGATTTTGGTCACGCTGGGGTCCGCCAGCACCCCGGCGGCGGACATCGGCTGCACATTGGCGCCGTCCAGCTTGACGTATTCGAAGCCGTACTCCCGGACGGACGCGCCCAACTGCCGCACCCACTCCCGCGCCGCCGGGATGCTGCAATCCAGGATGTACACCTGCTTGACCGCGTAACCGCTGACCGCCACCGGACGGCTGTCGCGGTCCCGGATCACCCAATCCGGGTGTTCCCGATACAGGCGGCTGGCTTCAGCCGCCAGAAACGGGCAAAGCCAGAGACCCGGCTTGAATCCCAGTTGTCTGATTTCCCCGGCCAGCCAGCGCAGGCCGTGCGGGAATTTTTCGTTCGTCTCCAGCCAATCGCCCTCGCATCGCTGGAACCCGTGGTCGAGTTGGATGTATTCCACCGGAATTTGCTCGCGGTGCGCCGCCAGCCAGCGCGTATTTTCCAGCACGTCTTCCTCGGTGATGTTGGCGTGGAAATAGTCCCAGGAACCCCAGCCGGCGGCCACGCGCATTGTCCGGCGCGGCGGGATTTTTTGATTCCGCGCCACCATCCCGGTATATTCATCCAAGGCTTTGGCGGGGGCATCGGCCGCGTTGACATACAGCGGCACGGTTTCCACTTGCGCGCCCGGCGCCAGCGGGAGACGGTCAAACCCGCAGGCGGCGCGCAGGTAATCCAGGCTGTAAACCGCCTCGTCGAAATGCAGCCGGAACATGCCATGCTGCCGGCCGAACCGCAGGAATCCCAGCGTCAGGTATTTCCGGTTTCGCCGGTCGCCCGCCACCATGTAATCGGCCAGGTAAAAATCATTCTTGATCGCATCGACGCGCCAAACGCCAAGATCGTAAATCCCGCCGCCATCCGTCCCTACGTCGGCAATGCCAAACACCGTCCAGGCCGGCGGCATGCTGCCGAATTCCAGCCGGCCGCCCCATTCCGCGTCAATGGAGAGTGGCGTAATTTCGCGCAGCGTCAGCGGCCGGCCGCTGACATTCCGCACCGCCGCGCGGACCAGCCAGCAGCCGGGACGCACCTGCTCCACCCGGGATGTAACTTCCACCGGCGCGCTCGGCGCGCCGGCGCATACCCGCATGACAACTCCCGCGGCATCCTGCACTACGGCTTCCGCCGCCGCGCGTTGAATGATATCCGTCGCCAGTTCCAGGTGTTTGATTTGCATGTGATGTTTGAGATGTTACCGGAGTCAGAGTTGTACATCGGCAAACTCCACTACTCGGATTTCGCCGGCGGGGACGGTCACCCGCACTTGCACCCGTCCGTTTTTCTGCCCCAACTGTTCCAGCGGCGCGCCGCGCAGCACTTCCCGCGCCCGCGCGCCGGCCGGCGCGGTGAGCGTCACCGGGGCGGCATAGGCGCCCAGGAAGAATTCAGCCTGATCCTTGGGATGCTTGATCACGCCTTCATTGTTGATCAACACCGCCATCCAGCGCCCGTCGGCCGTGCGGTTCAGCATGAACTGGCAATTGCCCTGGATTTTGACCGGCAGGACTTCTTCCTGGATTTTAACCAGCAATTCCTCCACGATCGGCGCCGGGGTTTTCCGGTCGCGCGCCAGCAGGTAGCGCGGCGCCGTCACTACCACGTGCCCCTGTCCCACGCGGTGCCGCGTCGCCAGCGGCAGGTCCGGTTTGCCGGCCATGACCGTCTCCGCCCCCTGCAGGGTCAACGGCAGAATTTCCAGGTTGTCAGCCGGCACCGCGTTCGTTCCCACCGTCACACCCAGAAACGCCGGGTCGGCCATCTCGCCGCGGCACTGGGCGCTGTTGATGACCAGTGTGCCGCCCGCGCGCACGTACTGCTTCACGCGCGCCGCCAGCTCCGGCGTCCAGTGAATATCGCCCAACGGCATGGCCACGGCATATTTGTCCAGGTGTTCCTGCTTGATCACGCCGCCCTGGCTGGGCGGATTGGCGAAAAATATGTCGCAGCAATCGCCCAGCCGGGAATTGCGGATGTTCCAGGCAAACGGTTCGTAAAACGCAACGCCCTTGAACGCGCCCGCCGAATCCACAAAACGATCCACCGTCCGCACCGCGTGTTCGATCATGTAATCGCCATCTTCCATTTCCAGGTAATCCCAGATTTTCCAGTCCAGATTGCCGGCCCAGCCCCGCCGGCCGCCATGGCCATGGCGCAAATCCACAAGAAAGAGGATCGGTGCGTAACTCGTCCCGCGCGCCCCTTCGGGCTTGCGCGACCATTCGTGCAATTCCTTCAGCGTTGCGCCATGATGGCTTAAACGGTATCCCTTTTCCCCCTCGTCCTGGGCCACCACGGTATTTTCCGAGGCTTCCGGCTCGATAAACGTCGCCCCCTGGTAATAAGCGCTGAAGTATTCCCGGCGGATTTGCGTCGCGGACTTACCCTCGCCCGTCCGGCTGGGGCGCGGATGCGCGTAACTGGCGAAAGACGTCACGTATAACTGCCACGGGCGTCCGTATTGCCGGCCGGCGCTGCGCGTGAACAGGATACAGGCGCGGGTCGGCAGATTGGGATGCATGCCGGATACCGACATGGCCAGGGTTTTGGCGCCCCATTCCGCGGCGTATTGCGGCCAGGTGATGTTGCCGCTCATGGCGTAAACGCTGTCATGGAACAAGCTCTGCTGGTATTTGAAGTAAGCCATGACTTTTTCATAGGCATCCGCGCGGTTGGTGTAAGCCGGCAAATATTTATCCAGCATGCCGCGCCCGCGCATGCCGCGCAGGTTGCTGTCCCACTCCGGCAGCGGAAAGCCCAGGAAGGTTTTATCGTATTTGCCCAAAAACGCCGAAAACGATTCCGCGTCGAATTGTTCCGGCTGCAAGCCCAGCAGGTTGCCGGCGCCGGCGCGCCAGGGGCGGCACCGGAAGGCAAAAGGGTACTTATCCATCAAATCGCGCTCGGGCAGGCTCTCCGGACGTAAAACCAACTGCCGGAGATGCGAGGTCAACTTGACCCGCCACTCGGCGGCTGAGATGGGGGCGGCCAGCGCCAGCGTCAATTGATCCTTGTCGAACTGGAGTGAGCCGGGAGCCGCCTGCCATTGATTGCCGACGCGCGCCCAAGCTTCAAGTTTCGCGATCACCGCCGCGCCGCGGATGCCGGTGCGGCAAGCAATCCGGTTAACCGGCTGCGCCTGCGCCAGGCGCACTTCCAGGGCGGCGCGCATCGGCTGATTGCGCAAATCGTCGTTGAACTGGTCGCCCCGCGCCACGAACCAGGCCTCGGGATCGCCGGCGGTCAGCGCCGCGGGGTGAAAAAACGCCACATCCGCGTCGCTCTCCGCCGGCAGGGGCTGCACCGCCGCGCCGGCCGCCGCGTTGGCGCCGCCCGCGGCACGGAACTCCAGCGCCTGCGCGGCGATCTGCCGGTGCAGCCCATGGCGCTGCAAGAGGCCGCCGTAAGAATCAATCCGGATCACGGCCACGCCGGATTCGCGGATGAATTCTTCATCCTTGACGCCGTCGTACCCGCGCAGCGGCGGGGCCAGCATGATCCAGAAATCGCGGCCGGCAAATTCCGGCACCGGCCATTCGGCCGCCGCCGCGCGCAGCGGCTGCGCCACCAGGTTAAGCTGCTCCGCCGTCCGCGCCACCGGCGCGCCCATCATTAAAACTGCCAGGATTGAAAATAAAGTGCGCATGGCTGCCTCATAACATGTGAATTTTTTCATTGGATTTACCGGTATTGTTGCCGTCCCGCCGCATATGCCGCCGCCGCCTCCGCCGCCGACGGCATCCGGTTGAACAACTTGACTTCGCCCATCAACCCTTTATACGGCAGCATCACGTTAAACACCGGGCTTTGGGCACCGAGGTAAAACAGCGCATAATTCGCCATCTTTTCATAGGAAGGCCAGCGCACCTGGCTGATCAGATAAGGGCCGCGTTCCCGGCCCACTTCCACTCCGTTGACATACATATGCGCGAACACATCGTCATAGCCCAGCAGCAAATGCGTCCAAGCGCCTTCGGCGATTTCGGGGCCGACGATCCAATTGGGATTGAGATTGGAAACCAGCCCCTGCCAGCGGTTGCTGTTGATCATGATATAAAACGCGCCGCCGTACATCACCACGCATTTCCGCTCAGGTTCCGGCTGGGCCACCCCGCCGTCCACCGGCTTCACCCAGACGGACACCGCCATCTGGCGGGTCTGATCCTCCGCCGGATTGTCGTGGCTGACCATTTTCATGGTGCGGAGGAAATTACGGATCGGCAAACGTCCGTAGGAAAAACCGGCGACGTCGCCGCCCTTGTGCTGGAATCCAGGCAGCATCGGCCGGGCGGCATCCAGGCCGGCGGGATAGCGGCCGCCAAATTGCAGGGCATGGCCGCCCCCGGCCAGCGGCGCCCATTCCACGCCGAACAGTTCGCCGTCGCCGACCAGTTTGGTCTGGTCGTGAATAATGTATCCCTGCCCTTCGTTCATCGGCCAATGACCGATCAAGCCGGCGGGCGCCCCCGCCTCTTCTGCACGCGCCCCCGCCGCGATGGCCGCAATGCCCGCCGCCAGCCAGGCGCTGCCTCCCACCCTACACCAGCGCTGCACCCCGCGCCAAAGTCCGCGTCCGTCCAATCTTCGTTCCGACATGTTGCACCTCATTGCATTGTTTGTTGCTGTACCCGCCGCATGGTAAAATTACCGCCAGCCTTTAAAATATTTCCAGCCGGTATAACTTGCCGGCGCTCCAGCCCCAGGGCGTAGCGCTTTCCCCGTCCGCCGGCAGGCGCAAGCCCGGGCAAGCTGCCTGCCCGAGCGCTTCACCGGACGGACTTAAAATATGGATGGCGCCCGCCTGGTCCGCCGCCAGCAAGGCCGCCCCGGCGCGCGCCAGTTGGGTCAACGGCGCCGGGAACAGCCTATGCCAAAGCCTCTGTCCATCCAGATCGTGCGCCGCCACAAATCCCAGCCTGGTGGCGGCAAAGACCCGTTTGGCGCCAGCGTCAAAAGCCACACCGGTCACCTCGCCGCCCAAGCTGCTTTCCCATATCCGGCAACCGCTGAAGCGCCGGGGATCATCCGCCGGCGCATGCGCCGGAATATGCGCCTTGATTGGATATGGCGACAAATCGTCCAGCCGCGCCAGATCGAATAATTGCAAACTTGGATCGCAGGTCGCAGCGGCGGCGACCACAAACCGTTTCCCGATTGACGCCACTGCGAATCCGGAGCATGCCGCGCCCACCGGCGTCAGGGAAGGCGGCGCGGCCACAAATCCGCCATCCAGATCCAGCAACAACAAATGCGCGCGATACGCCTGCAAGGAAGCCGCCACCAGAATCCGCCGGGCGTCGGATTGGCCATAACGCACAATCCGCAAGTATCCCGGCAGGCCGAGGCTGGGAAACAGGACATGCCAGGTTTCGCGCCCCTCTTGATCGTAGAGATGCACATAGCCGTCGCCGGTCCCGACCACGAAACACACCTGGCCGGCATGAAGCAAGCCAACCGCCGCAACCACCCCGGCGCCGGGCGATTGCCACCAGGGCCAGGCCGTCTCGCGATACTGGAATTCGAACTGCTTGATTTTTTCACCGGCGCCGGTGCCGATCCAGATTCCCCGCGCGCCGAATCCGGCCAGGACGTTTTTCAATACACCGCCTTCGACATACCCGGCGACACAGCGCACCGGCCCGGCCACCTGCGCATGCCATAACGTTTTTCCGGATGGATCCAAGCGGATGACCTCGCCATGTTCCGTGCCGGCCAGCATTCCATCCGCCACCGGTTGCAGGCAGGCAATCGGGCTTCCCGCGCTAAAAACGGGCATAAGGCGAATCTTTCCGTGGCCGGCGGCATCTGCCTGCGGGGCGCGGACTGCCGGCCGGTCATGCCGGGGCGCGGCCGCCCCGGCTCCATCGGGAGCAATCGCGGCGGATGCTTGTTCCGGCCAATCGCGTAAAATCCAGGGCGCTTTTCCCCCCACTACCGTCAACTGGCCGTTTTCCGCGGTCAGCCGCAACTCCGGCTCCTCCGGCCCGCGGATTTGCGCGATATGCGCCAGCCTCAGCACACCACCCGCGCGAACCGCGCCGGCCATCCGTGTGCGGCACTCGGTGATCGCATAGGACCGGTTGTGATACCGTTCCTCCCAAACCCGGCGCCCGGCTTCCGTCTCGCCCCAGGTTTTGTCGGGCGCAACCGACGCGGTCATCATCGCACCGTCCGCCGGCAGGCCGGCCAGATGGAAATCAACGCGCGCGCCGGCCGGCGCCCGGCAGCACCAGCGCCAAGCGCGGCCTTCCAGGGTCGCCTTGCCGGGGACACGGAATATGGCTTCGGCCGCGTAATCGCCGGCCACGCGCGCAACGATGGTGTCGCACACCACCAGGGCGCCACCGGGACGCAGGTAAATTTCACGCGTCCAGTCCGCGCCGCCATAATCCGGCAACGTCATCCGCAAATACGCCGCGCCGTCCGCCCCGGATTCCCGCGCCTCCAGGCGCGCATATTCCGGCGATGGCCCGATTGCGGCGCCGCGCACAACGATCATGTCGGTGTTCAGGCCGTTTTCCATGTTTGCGCCAACCAGGCACGAGACGCCGAACCGGGCATAATCCAGTATGCCGCAGGCGTCGTTAAACGAATGCCCGCCGCCGGTGATGCCGTCCAGCAGCAGATAATCATCGTCGCGCTTCCATCCGGCGCGCACGGCGATCTTGTCGAAACATTGCGCCAGCGGCACGTCAGGCGGCGGCTGGTTAAGATATTCAGCCACATTCGGCGGATAGCTGGCATATTTATTGTAATATGCCGGGTCCACGGGAATCACGGTGATGCCGATCTGGCCGCGCGGCTCGACCGGCGCCACGCCGTTATCGAACGCGCGCAGAAAACCAACCGGCGCCCGCCAGGTCAGGCGCCGGCGCAACGGCGCCAATTCATGCACAAAACGGTAGCGGCCGTCATTGAACCAGGCGGCCGCGGTGCGCAAAGTCGGCCCGGGAAACTGCCGGTATAAATCAGAGTGGCCGGCGGACGGCATCCAGCCGTCGTTGTTCACAATGGCGATTGCGCATTCGGCGGCGGCGCGCGCGCCGCCCTCGTGGTAAAACCGGTGCGCGGGATCAATCAGGCCATACAGCACAATGGCCGGTTGGGATAAAAACCAGTCATGACACAAGCCGTCACAGTTATCCTTCCAACTCGACCGCAGGTTGGCGTAAGTTTGATCCGCGATGCGCCGCCATTCCCACGGTTCCGGCAATGTCGGGAACCGCGCCTTGAAAAATTCCGAGACATACACCAGTGCCAGCGCGGGAATCAACTCGTGGTTGCTGCGCGGCGTGGCCGGGCCGTTGCTCGCGCGGGCTTGATTGACAATCGCGTATCCTTCCGGCCCTTCCGCCCAGTCGTAGATATACCTGTAAATCGCCGCCCGGTCATCCGGCGTAAACGCGCCCATCGATTCGCAAAGCATGAACGGCAAAAACTTATTTAAACTGCATAAATGCATACATTTCAGGGTCAGGTATTTCCGCCACACCGCGCGGTATTCGGCGCCCAGTTGTTCCTCGCCGATCAAGTAATATAAAAAACCTTTCCAGTCGGCGTTGGTCAGCCCGCGATCCATGAAGATTTCATCGGGATTCAGGCGCGTCTCCCGGATTTCGCGGACATGGTCATCAGCCATCGGCAGCCGGGTGGCATGTACATCGAAGGTTGGCGCATCCGGCGCCGCCAGGATGCGCAGGGCTTTTTCCGCGGCCGCTTCCGCGCCGGCGGCATCGCTGTAACCGACCAGCAGTCCGTCATAACCGTTGCCGAATGGATTCGTCAGGCGCCGGACTTCATGCCCGCCCGGCCCGGGATACCAGAGGTCCGTCGCGCACAGGAACCGGAAATACAGATCGCGCACGGCGGCGCTGTCGGCCAGGTTGCCGACCAGGATGATCGGACCCGGCGCGCGCGCCAGGGCGTCCGGCGCCGGGTCTTCCAGAATATCCACGCGCTCGGCCGGGCGGCGCAAAACGTCGCCCATCCGGCGCGCCGCCGTCCGGCCATGCTCCGAACGCGGCGCGGCGATGGTCAGGGGCGCCGCGTTCCAATCCGGCGCCGCCGACGATTGCCGGCAAAATGCTTTAAACACATTGTCCTCCCTGCCGCATGGCCGCTCAGTATGTCCTTCATGCCGGCCATCATTTATAAATTAGTATATACTATTTCAATTAATCCGCAATATTTTTCCGCAGGCAGCACGAACCTTTTTTATTCCAGCGTTGCCGGGCGGGCGGCCGACTAATGGATTGAAAGCACCGTGCCCGCGGGAACCACGGCTTGCGAAGCTTCGGCCGTGTTGCCGTAGGCGCCCAGGTTGAGCCGCCGGCCATTCGGACGCGGCTCGGCCGCAAAATCGGCCGCCGGCTCCCCGGCATCGATCCCCGGGCTATGGACGGCGTCCGCCGTCCAGCCCAGCGGCGTCCAGCGCCCGGCCCGGGACATGGGATGCACATCCAGGATCTCGTAACCATCGCCGATGTTGCCCGTCAATTTGTCGGCATTGCCCCACACCGCCAGGGCTGTGGGGCTGTTGGAAGCAATATAATACGCCGTCACGGCCGGATTGGTCACGTACATGAAGCGGCCGGCATGCTCGTCCACCGCCCAACTTTGGCCGGCATCCGTCAGGGTGCATTGGCCGGGCAGCGGCCCGGCGCTCAGCGCCGCCGTCCAGGTGCCGGAGCCGACGGCCGGCCAGAGGGGATCGTTAGTCAGGTGGCCCATGCCGAAGACGACATCCGCGCCGTTAGGCTGATAATCGGCGGTGTTGGTGCTCAGCAACGTATAGGCAATGCTGACATTGGTGCTGTCCGACTGCAGAAACATTTCATTACCCCGGCCAGCCGTGTTGCGGTCGCCCCAGAAAACGGAATTGCGCGCATCCAGGCGATCCAGATATGCCAGGGCATACAAGGCGCCGCCGTTTCCCGAGCCGGTGCTCCAGTTGCGGGTAAAAGTGCAGTTCTGTAAATAATTGGTTGAAGCCAGCGACAAGCCGCCGCCATTCACCCGCGCGTAATTACAGACGAAAACGCATTGTTGCAACCGCAGGATTTGATTAATCGAGGCATGCGAGCGGGTACTAATCGCGCCGCCGTTAACATTTGTTGAGCGGTTTCCGACAAACACGCATCGGACCAGCAAGTTGCTGCCGCCCTGAAAATACGCCCCGCCGCCCTGGCCGGCGCAATTATTATCGTTAAAAATGCAATCAACCGCGTACGTGCTGGAGTTGTTGTTATTGGCAAACCCGCCCGCATCCGCCACCGGCGTGCGGTTGCCGCTGAAAAGGCAGCGCGCCAAAACTCCCGTAGCGTAATTATTAAGGGCCAGGCCGCCGGCCATCGTCGCGCCGCCGTTGTTGAGGAATTGACAATCCGCGGCCTCGCAACTGATTCCGTAACGATCGGCATCGTCAACATTCATTCCGGCGCCGATGAAGTCGCACACATTTTCCCGGAACACGCAGTTGGTCAGGGCTATGCTTCCTGAACGGACATGCATCCCCCCGCCGCTGTTGCCGGCCAGGTTGGACACCACCAGGCAATTCGCCATGACGATATTCGTGGCGCGCAAATTGTACAAGCCGACGCCATCCGTGGTGTAATCGCCGTACCCCTCGGTGAAGGTCAAGCCGTCCAAGCGGACGCCATGCGCGGTGATATACAGCACCCGCTTGGAATTGTTCGTGGGCTCGGCATCCTGCTGGATTTCACCGCTCAAAACAGCCGGGTACGCATTCCAGTCGCGTTCGGTGAGCGCCGGCATACCGTTGGTGAATCCGCCGTAGATGGATACGTTCTGCACATTGGCGGTGAACGCCCGGTTGCGGTTGCCGTCATCCGCCGGGTAGTACCGGCCCTGCGCCAGCCAGATGCTGTCGCCGCTCGCGGCCGCAGCCAATCCCTGGGTCAACGTGGAAAAAGCGTTTCCCCAATCCGCGCCCGACTGCGCGCCGCCGGATATATCAGCGTCCACGTAAATCGTCGCCGCCGACCCCGCCGTAAATGCCAGGCATACCAGCAATCCGCCCGACCAGAGAACCAATTTGTTGTTCATGCCACCTCCCCGGAGTTAAACAAAATTACAACTTACTTCACCCAGCGCCGCGTCTTGACTTCATCGGCCGCCCTGCGGCCGGGATGCAACACAATTCATATTGTGATAATCTTACAGTCCCTGCCGTAAATGTAAATTTGATTATTGCGGAACCGCCAACGTTCCGCGATCAAGCAACCGGCATTCGACCAAACTATAATGTGCGAGGCCATACCGGATTTCGCGGCAATTTGATCCGCGGCCGCGGGGCCTTGCCCCGTCCGCGAGACGGCGATTGCCAGACAACCGGCATCAGCATAAAACCCGGCGGGTGGGCGTTCCCTGGACAGCGGATCGCGCACCATGCCGGTATTCTCATGGTTTCATTTTAACGTCCAATATCCGGACTGCTCCCGGCGGAATTAGCAGGCTGACAACGACGCGGTTCTGAACGGCTGCAACCCTCAACGGCTTGCCCTGGAGAATTTCCTCCGCGGAGGTTCCCGCCGGAGCGGTCAAAGCCACATCGGCGGTATACCGCAGGTCGTAAGTCACGGCGCCGTTGGCCGGCTTGATCACACCCTTGTTGTTGTGCAACACCACCTTCCAGTGCAGCGGTGCGATCTTGTTCATCAAAAACTGCACATCGCCGGCAATCTGCACCGGCAGGACTTCCCGCTGCAAATCCACCAGTAATTCCTCAATCAGCGGGTGGGCGGTTTCCTTTTCCCGCAGCAGCATGAAATACGGCGTAGTGACCAGCACATGGCCCTTGCCGTAAACATTTTTAGTCAGCAACGGCAAGCTTGAATCGGGCGTTGATTTAACCGTTTGCGCGCCGGCCGGCTTTACCTGCATGATTTCATGCACATCCCTTTTCCAGGCTGCCATGTTGGGAATGTCGCTGACGCTCCACTGGATTTTTTCCGGAATGCGGTTGGTTTCTACCGTCAAACCCAGAAATTCCGGATCAGCCAGCAAGCCATGGCACTGGGCGGCATTGACGACCAGGGTTCCGCCATTCCGCACGTAACCCTTCAGGTTGGCAATCAGTTTTTCATTGTAATTGACAATCCCGAGCAAAAACACGACGGGATATTTTGCCAGATGTTCGGACTTGACGGCGCCGCTATGCTGGGGCGGATTGGCAAAAAAAATGTCGCAGATATCGCCGACCATGGAATTGCGGATATTCGGACTGTAAGGCGGGATAAAATCGTAATGCTGGCTATGCACCGGGTCGTTAGGCACGCGGATGAACTTGTCCACCGTGCGCATGAAGTGCTCGTGCATGTAATCGCCGTCGTCAAACGGCAGATGGTTCCAGGTTTTCAAGTCATACAGCTCTCCGCCCCATCCATGCCGGCCGGTGTGTCCGTGATTATAATCGGCCAGGAACAGGAAAGGGGTATAACTCTCGCCGCGCGCGCCTTCCGGGCTTGCATGCCAATTGTAGAGTTCCGCATAGGCTCCCGCGTAGCCTCGACGATCCAGGGCCAAGGCGCCGGATTCGTCAAAATCCAGCATTGCCAGCGCCGCCCCTTCCAGTTGATGGCCGTTGGCGCCCATGTAGTAGCTGGTGAACATTTCACGGCGCAATTGGCCGGGCGCCTTGCCGTAAAGGGTGCCCGGCATGGGATGTTCGCCGCCCCAGATGCATGACTGGTAATGAATCCAGGGGATATTGCCGAATTGCCTGGCGCCGCCGCGCAACGCCATCAGCATGGATCGCACCGGCAATACCTGCGTGATTCCGGAAGTCTGCAAAAGCGTGGTTTTCGCGCCGAAAGCCGGCCCATACTGGACCGTGGAAATCCCGCCGCTGTGCGCCAGCACTTGGTCAAACAGCAGCGCTTTCTGCATCTTAAAATATTCTTCCCAGGCGGCTAAAGCCTCATCCTTGCTCGTGTAGCCGGTCAGGGTCTTGGGCGCCAACCCGGCCGTCCTGGGATTGCTTATAATTCCCCTTATATTGCTGTCCCACTCCGGAATATCAAAACCCCAGAAGGTATCCGCGTAATCCTTCAGGAACTTTTCGAACCCGGGCAGATCAAAATTCTCCGCCGTCAATGAAAACACGTCGCCGCGGTTGGCGCGGATCATGCCGCTGACGTAAAACGCATGTGTTTTAAGGTGTTCCGGATCTGGCAGGTATTGTTCGTTAAAACGCATCAGATAAGGCCAGCCGCTGAACTCAAACCGGAGTTCTGGCGTGTTTAAAGGTTTGCCGGGAATGATTTCCAGTTGGCGTTCCGACAACACATTGATTTTGCAGGCCACATCCGCCCACCGGCCGTCGGCCCCGGTTTGCATGGCAACCTTGCGGATTCTGCCCGCGTCCTGAAACGCGCCGTGTTCCACCACCACTCTGGCTACCTGATCCGGCGCGGCCAGCTTGCAAATCAATACGCCTTGCTGCGCGGCAAACCGGGTGCGAGCGTCATCGCGGGGCCCGCGGATATGGAACGTGGTCCAATCGTCATTATCGTTTAAAGCCTTGAGATTGAAGGCCTTCTCGACCGCTTCGGATTCCACTGCCGCAAAAGCGGCAGACGGCGCCAGGTTGGCGCCGGCATCATTAAATATCTGCATTTCCCTGATTGCCAGAGTGCGCAACACGCCGTTATGCTTGGTCACCGGCATCATCCCGCCAATGCCTTTTGATACAATACGATGCATCGCGCGTCCGCCATGCCTGTAAAAGTCAACCTTCACGATGTCAGGCCATTTCATTTCCAGGTCTTCGGGGAAAAACTGCCAGTAATCGCGTCCGGTTGCCTCCCGGATTTCCCAGCCTTTACCTTTGATCGCCCGATGCGGATCGGCGACAAGATTTTGTTCTGCCGCCGCCAAACCGCTGGCGGTCAGAAAAATCAACAACATAACCATTGATTTGTTTTGCGTCATAAAATCCATTCCGGCCTGCTGGCAAATCACTCTCCGGCAATACACAGTTTGTCAAGTCCGTCCCGATATTCCTCCATCACTTCCGTTTCCGCCAGCGGCTTGGAATATACCTTTAATTCATCCAGATAGCCCCTTAACCGGCCAGTTTTGTCCCAGGGATACGCCAGCCCGACCCTGAACGGCGCCTTGCCCTGGGGCGGATCAATGGGATTGATCAGCACCTCGCCGCCGGGCTGGCGGATCAATTCCCCGTTGACATACAGGCGCGCGATAGCGCCATCCCAGGTTCCCGCCACGTGCGTCCACTTGCCGCGGGCCGGCTTTGGCCCCAACAAACGAGAAACAAGCTTCATGGCGCTGTCCGAAACATTGAATTGGATATGATTGGTCTGGATGATGAAAGTGGCGTAAAATATGCAGCCGAAATCGCGATCCCCCGTCACATATCCCTCATCCACCAGGTTAATCCAGAAGGATACCGTCATATGATTGTAAAGATATGAACCATCCTCCATTGCCAGTCCGAATGGACGATGGCTCGCGAGTTGCAGGTAGACGGGGTCCTTGTTCTCTGCATTGTCGAACAAAAGGCAGAACCCGGAGGAATTCTTCACCCATTTTGGCCCGCCATGCGCCTGCATGTCGCCAAACCAGCCGACTTTGTCATGCACAACATCGCCGCGTCCCTCGTTGAAATCCCAATGCGCCGCCAGCCCCGCCGGCGGAAACTTTTCTCCCGGATAAGCCAGGATGGCCGACAATCCAATCCCCGCGCACAGACCAATTATTGTATTCCGCATAGCTCCTCCGCCGATAATAACTATCAATCCCCAGCGCCATTTTGCCGCGCCGGTTTTCTTTACATAGCCAGCAAAACCTCTGACATCACCCGGACATTTTCTGCCGGGGTCCCCGGCAAAATGGCATTCCCCGGTCCATGCACATAACGGCGTCCGGCGCTTTCCGCCAGCACCCGCGCGCAGTAATCCCGCACCTGCCCGGCCGATTGCCGGAGCAGCACATCCGAACTGACATTGCCGAAAATATTCAAGTCAGGATAACGCGCATGCAGCTTGCCGACTTCCATGCCGGCGTCGCGATCCACTTCGCCGTAATCGGCAAAACCCGCCTCCTGGAACAGCAAGTCCGTCACTTTCCACAGATTGCCGTCCGTGCGCCAGATGTAATGCAGGTTCAATTTCCGGCAATGCGCCGCCAGTTTTTTCACGCGCGGCAGCATCAACTCGCGGAATATTGCGGGAGAATACATCGGCCCGTTCTTGTCGGCCATGTCGCCGCCGCCGGTGGCAATGCTAAAGCCGTTGGCGGCCAGGACATCCAAAGTCGCCAGCGACAATTCCAACTGGCAATCCAGGATGTCGGCCACCGCGGCCGGCTCCAGCATGCTGGCCATCAGGGACGCCTCGTCCACGCCGACGGCGATACCGCCGCCGCGCGCGGCGTAGGCGAATTGACCGGCCGCCATGTTCCAGAAGGCGATTTCATCCGCCGCGTTTTTTTCGCGGATCAGGGCCAGCCGTTGCGGCAAATCCGCCTGCAGGCGCCGGGCCCGCGCCGGCCAGTCTTCCACTGTCGCCGGCGGCCTGGTGTTTTCGATTTCCACCAGCCAGAGCGCTTGCGGGTCCCATTGCCAGACTTCATGCGTACCGCCGGGATGCTCGAACACGAAGGTATATTCATCCAATTGCCGGCTGGGCCGTCGTCCGCCCAGGTTGCGCATCGGCAGGCGGATCACATCCCATTGCAATTCCCGGTGGATGGCGATCAAATCCTCGAACATTTTTTGTTCGAACTCGGCATGGGCGGCCTTGCCCTGCATCCATGCCCGGCATTCCGCAAAAGCCAGGGAATGGTAGCCCGTATGCACCGGCCGGCCCAGGATGGCGGACGCGACGTCACAAGCGATCGTGGGGCAGTACAGCGGAAGGCGATCCGCCGGCTTGCCTTCCAACACTGCCATTACCCGTTCTTCTGAATTCCAATGCATTATGTGATACCTGAAATTTGCACCGCACAAGTTTGGCGCAGTGCGCGGCGCGTGGTCGGCGAAGCAAATTACCCGCCGCTGATCCCCTTTTGTCCGCCGTCGCGCGCGGCTTCCGCCGCGCGGACGGCGCGTAAACCATCCTGCAAATCCGGGGCGGCGGCCGAGCCGGAACGCAGCATTTCCAGAAAAGCCGCGGTTTCGCCCAGTGTGCCGGTCTTTTCATAAAACGGCATGTCAACCGGCGCATGCCATTCCAGGCTGATTTTTTTACTTTCCCAGATCGTCAGCTTTCCTTGCTCCACATCCAGCCGCACATGATAATTTTGGCCGAACACCTCATAAGATTCTTCATAATTGCCGGCGTCGAAGCCCATAACGCAAAATCCAACCGCGCCGTTATCGAATTCCAGGCGCACGCCGGCATTATTCATCCTTTCCGGTGCGCGGTTGGAAGTCACCGCCATCACTCGCGCCGGCGCCGCGAGCGACATGACCGTGTCATAAACATGAATTCCGGTGGAATACATGTTTTCCGGCTCCACGCGGTGGTTGCGGACAATGCGCCCCAGAATCAACTCAGGCGGACGCTTTTCCCTCACGCCGGCCAGCCAGTTTTGCGACCGGGTCATGGCCGGGCCGAACCGCCGGTTGAACGACACCATGTTTTTCACGCCGCGGCGTTCGGCAATCTCCGCCAGGGCGGCGGTTTCAGCGACCGACCAGCCCGGCGGCTTTTCGATCAGGGCGTTGAATCCGCGTTCCATGACGTCGCCGCCTACCCGCCGCAGCAGTTTTGGCCCGACAATCACCATCACCCCGTCCGGTTTTTCTTTCTCCAGCATGCTGGCATAATCGCTGTAAGTGCGGGCAAACCCGAAATCCGCGGCGTATTTTGACGCGCGCGCGGCGTCCAGGTCGCAGACCGCCGCCAGTTGCAGCTCGTTCGGCCGTTCACTCCGGATACGCGCGAGCGCCTGGCCGTGAAACTGGGAATGCCCGCCCGCTCCGATCACGCAGATGCGCAAGGGGCGCTGCATGTCATGCTGGTCTGTTGTGCTTTTAATGGTATTCATAAGGGAGTTTCAGCCAACCATCCGCACATGACGGAATAATAAGCTTCAGCGCACTGGCGATAACCAACGGCGTTCGGATGGACAGCATTATTATGCAATATTTGCGGTTTACCGTCGAGCATGACTTCGCCCTTGGGATACCCCAGATCGCGGTCGGTCACCAAACCGTTGACCGCCAGCCGCACGCCGGGCCAATCCGGTTTGCCGTCAAACTCGCGGATCAGCATATCCCACAATCTCCGCATGACGGATTCGTAACGCGCCATGGAGATGCGCGATCCGAATTGCGCGCCGTAATTGCGCACGTAAGTGTCAGGCGAATTGCAGCCGATCGTCGGTAAAGCCAGGATGACGCGGCAATCGGGATAGCCGCCAGGATTTGCCTGAATGGCGCGCACCAGCGTTTTGGCCTGTGCCAGAATCCGTGCCAGCCGCGATGCCGTTTCCTGTTCCGGCTCAATCGCCACCCCCATGCAATCGTTACCACCCAATTGAATGAAGGCAAAATCAATTTTATCCTCTCCGCCGAAACAACGGTAATCCCGGACGTATTTACGGACGTCCAGGCCGCCCTTGCCGCCATGCAGGCTGGCGTCCCAAAACGGATTGGCGGATACAGGATATTCCCTTTGGGTGAACGCAATCTCGCCCGCGCCATTCGCGCTGCGCCGTGCTGGCGTCAAGATGCCGGGAGTTGCAGATGCAGACGGGCGCGCCGCCTGGGCCTGCCCGGGATTAACCGGACCGAGGCATTGCATCAAGAGCGTTCCCTGCGACAAGCCCTTGTCAGCGGGCAACAAGTTGACGCTGTGAATCCGGTAGCGCAACCCTTCACCGGTGTATTCAGCGCGGCTGCCGGGGAGGGGCGGGATTCCAGCGACGGTAAAACGGCAATATCCTCCGCCCTGGGCGGTGAAACTGGCAAAACTCCAGCCGCCCCATCCTTCATGGCGGTTATCGTCTGCATGCTGGTTGCGTCCCATCAACAAAGGGCGGGCGCCGCCGGCGGCTTCAAGCAGCTCGCGCACCGTGCCGGAAACCATGCCGCCGCATTCTGTGAGCGGCACGCCCTGGGTAAGGCTGTCGCCTATGAATAATAGTTGCATAACACCGGCGCCGCCGCCGGCCGGCGCTACGCATATTTGGAAAGGACGCGAAAACACCTCGCGCCGGTCAGCGTCAGCGACATGCACGACGGCCGGAAAAACCCGGTTGACTTGCGTATCCGCGGGCGTAAAACGGAAGCCGCGCCCGGTGTGTTCGCCCACGGCACAATTTACCCGGACCGTCCATCCTGTCGCCCCCGCGTCCAGCAAGGTGTCGTTCCACAAATTCAGCTCGCGCCCAACGGCAATATAGACGCGGGCGGGCACTGCCAGTATTGGCCGGGTTTCCGCCGGCCGCCGGCCGCTGTCCGCCGCCAACCCTGGGAAAACCATCCCGCAGCAAACAATGATTGCCGTCAAATTTTTCATAATTTTCATATTCCCCCAAGATGTAAAGAAGACATTGCCCATAAATAGATGTTGCTTGCAGAAGCCCGCCGAACTTAAAGCCCTGGAAACCACCCCGGCATTACCCTGACTTCCCTGCACGACCGTGGTCCCCCGCCAGTAGCCGGTTGGCTTCCGCGGCAATCCTCCGGCAGGCCGGCACCGGCGGTTCCACACCCAGCCATACAAGCTGAATGCGGCTGTACACATGCTCGACCGCCGATATCCGCGGGGCCGCCACCACCGGCTCGGCATGTTCCAATTCATTCCAGAAAACATTAAACCCGGGAATTTTCCGCGACATGCCGCGGCAGAACATTTCGCCTATCCTGCGGTGGCAGGACAATGCATCCGCGCGTTCGGAAAGAAACAACTGGTTTTCCGGCAGCAGCAGAAAATGCAGCCAATCGCGCACCAGGGCCGGCTGTTCAACCGCGCGGGGAATCAAGCAGGCATCCAGCCGCAAATGCGTCGTATGGCGCGCGCCATGCGGCAGCGGCGCAAATCCCAGTGTGAATTTCCGCCGGGCATGCAGGAAACTGCGCGTCACCCAGGTGGTCAGGAAATGTCCATAACCGAACAAGTCCCCAAGGTTCGCCTTGAGCGACAGCGGCAGGCAGCACAGGTGTTTGACATGCCCCAGATCCGCCAGGAACTCGATCGCGCGGATGGCGGCGGGCTGGTCCAGCAGGCACCGGCGTCCGTCCGCGGAAAACAACTCGCCGCCGAACATCCGCACGAAAATCGGCCAGCGGTTCATGCCGGCGGACAGGATCATCGGGTAAGACCGGTAGCCGGCGCCCTTGGATTGATGCCGCCGCAACCGCCGCGCAAACTCATCCAGCGGACAATCGGGTGAAAACTGCCCAGCCTTGGCAGAATAATCCAGGTTCTGGCAACTCACCACCGGACTGGCATTCACCGGCAGCGCCAGCAGCCGGCCCGCGGCCGTCCGGCAGGCGCGCACCGCGGCCGGCGCGCAGTTCTCCGGGTCCCAGTCAAACTCCGGCAACTCTTCCAGGGGCAGAAACGCGCGGAAATACCGGGGATCGGTCAGATACTGCCGCACCATCCATTCGTTCACAAACAGCAGGTCGGCGGATTCCAGAATATCCGGCCGTGTTTCCAGTTCCGGCTGCCCGAATTCCGTCAATTCCACCTGCAGATTCTGCCGGCGCGCCCCGAACTTCTGGAGCAACTCCAGCAGGGCGGCGTTCACCCGGACGTTAAACGCGCTGGCGATGCGCAGTTTCCGGCGGGCGCGCACGATGTTCGGCGCGGCGTTCACCGCCCTGGCGGTCAGCACCGTGCCCCGGCGGGACGCCCGCCGCAGCAACTGGCGGTCGGCCAGCGTTTGCAGCGCCCGGTGCATGGTGGCGTAACTTACCTGGTATTGCTTGCACAACACCGATGCTGCCGGCAGTTTCTGGCCGGCCTTCCCCGCCCGGCCGAAGTCGCGCAGCACCCTGTTGGCCAGATCAATGTATTTTAAAGCCATGCCGCCGCCTTTTTTAATTAATATATACTAAATAGGAAAGACAGGCAAGCCCTTTTTTGGGGCGGCGGCATATACTTGACAAACAGGCTGGATTTGGGATGATAAACAGGTTGTCGGAAAGCCGCTGAACCAATTTTTCAAGGCCGATGCAACAACATGGACGACCAAATTTTACGTAATTATCAGCAGCCGAGCGGGGCGGACGGTCCGCCGCCGGCCTACCCGCCCATTTTCAACTGGGCGCCGGATAACGCGCCGCCGGAAATCGCGGCGTTTTTCGCCCGGCCGGCCTTCGACCCCCGGGCCGAGCAAATCGCGCGCGAAGCCCTGGCGGACATCCGGGCGCGGGGCGACGCGGCCGTGCTGGATTGCATCCGCAAATTTGAAAATCAAACCCTGGCCGCGGAAAATCTGCGCGTCGCCCGGGATGAACTCAATGCGGCGCGCGACCAAGTGGACAGCGACTTCATCGCCGCCTGTCGGGAATCCCACAACCGGATCATGCAATTCGCCCGCGCGGGGATGAAAAAGGATTGGACCATCTCCACGCCCAAAGGCGGCCTGGTCGGCGAACAATTTTCCCCGCTGGAACGCGTGGGCGCCTATATCCCAGGCGGCGCCGCGCCCCTGGTTTCCACCGCCTTGATGACTATCACGCTGGCGAAGGCGGCCGGGGTGCCGGAAATCGCCGCCTGCTCGCCCGCCGGGGCGGGCGGCGCGCTTAACCCGTACCTGCTTTTTGCCATGGAGGCCGCCGGGGCAACGGAAATCTACCGCGTGGGCGGGATTCAAGCCATCGGCGCCCTGGCCTACGGCACGCAGACCATCAGGAAGGTCCAGAAAATTGCCGGCCCGGGCGGTCCGTTCGTCACCGCCGCCAAGCGCCTGGTGTATGGAGCGGTAGCCCTGGACCTGGTGGCCGGGCCCAGCGAAATCGCCGTGCTGGCGGACGAAAGCGCCAAGGCCGAACAGGTGGCGGCGGACCTTTTATCCCAGGCGGAACACGGCACCGGGAGCGAAAAAATCCTGCTGGTGACCACTGACGCCCGGCTGGCGCTGGCGGTGCGGCTGGAACTGGCGCGCCAGGCGGCGACGCTTTCCCGCCGCTCCGCCATCCAAAGCGTCATCCGCGAAGGGGCGCTGATCATCGTGGTCAACCACCTGGATCACGGCATGGAATTATGCAACCGGTTTGCGCCGGAACACCTGGAGATCATCGTCCGCGAGCCGCGCAACTGGCTGAAAAAAGTGCGCAATGCCGGAGCCGTCTTTGTCGGCGCCTGGACGCCCGAATGCGCGGGCGACTTCGTGGCCGGCCCCAGCCACGTCCTGCCTACGGGCGGCGCCGCGGCCATGTTTTCCGGGTTGACGGTGGACGATTTCCGCAAGCGCACCAGCGTCATTTCCTTCACCCGCGCCGATCTGCACGCAACGCTCGATACGATCGAAACTTTCGGCCGGGTGGAAGGCCTGGACGCCCACGCCCGCTCGGCGCGCATCCGGTTTGCCAAGCCGGCGCCACAACCGGACAGCCTGGTGTGAACATGCAAATTTCCGAACAACTGATCCGTGCCGGCATCCGGCGGATGCAGGGCTACACCCCCGGCGAACAGCCCACCGATCCAGCCGTCATCAAGCTCAACACCAACGAATGCCCCTACCCGCCTTCGCCCCGGGTGCGGGAGGCGCTCGCCGCTTACGCCGCCGACAGTCTCCGGCTTTACCCCGACCCGCTCTGCAAAAACGTCCGCTGCGCCGTAGCCGATTTGCATCATTGCGCCGTCGAACAGGTTTTTTTCGGCAACGGCTCGGATGAGATATTGCGGCTCTGCTCCGAGGCTTTCGTGGAAAATGACGGCGCCATCGGATATCTCGATCCGTCATACTCGCTTTACCCGGTGCTGACGCAAATCCGCGATGCCCGGGCGCTGCCGGTCACGCTCAACCGCGCGCTGGACTGGCCCGAACCCGACCCGGCGGCCGCGGATTTGTTTTTCCTGACCAACCCCAATGCTCCCGGCGGGCGGCATTACCCGGCCGCGCAGGTGGAACAGTTCTGCCGTCAGGCGCGCGGCGTGGTGGTGGTTGACGAAGCTTACGTGGATTTCGCCGAGTTTGACTGCGCGCGGCTGGCGCTGACCCTGCCCAACACCCTGGCGCTGCGGACTCTGTCCAAATCATATTCCCTCGCCGGCCTGCGCGCCGGGTACGCGCTTGGCCCGCCGCCGCTGATCGCGGCCATGTATAAGATCAAGGATTCCTACAATGTCAACCGCCTGACCCAGGCGCTGGCGCTGGCGGCTATCAACGACCAGGCATACATGCGGGCGCAAACGGCCAGGATCAAGCAGACCCGGCGGCGCCTGGCCGGGGAATTGACGCGGATGGGGTGCGAAGTCTGGCCCTCGGCCGCCAATTTTCTCTGGGTGGCCCCGCCCGCGCCCGGCGCGGCGCGGCTGTATGAACTGCTGAAGGAACGCGGCATCCTGGTGCGCTATTTCCCCGGGCCGCGCACCGGGAACAACCTGCGCATCAGCATCGGCACGGACATGCAGACCGACCGGCTACTGGAGGCCCTTCACGCTCTGGGCCTGTAACCGCCCCGCCGGGCGGGGCGTAAGACTAATTTGTTGGATTGATCTGAAACCCTCGTTGACTGGCCCCTGAATATTGCGCTTGCCGCGCGCAACATCCAGATACTATATTAGCCGGGATGCAGGGACAAATCACAGTCGAGCATGTCGGCAAATCCTACCGGCTTTACCGTTCCACCGGCGATCGTATCCGGGAAGCGCTGCATCCCCGCCGCCGCAAGTACCACCAATTATTCAAGGCGCTGGATGACATCTCCTGCATTGTCCACCCCGGCACCACCCTGGGGGTGATCGGGCGCAATGGCTCGGGCAAATCCTCGCTCTTGAAAATCATCGCCGGCATCATCACCCCCACCCAGGGCCGGGCGCGCGCCGCCGGCCGGCTGGCGGCGCTGCTGGAACTGGGCGCCGGGTTCAACCCGGAACTGACCGGCCTGGAAAACATTTACTTCAACGGCACCATTATGGGTTACCGGCGGCGCGACATGCGGGCAAAGCTGCGGGAGATAACGGCCTTCGCCGATATCGGGCCGTATCTCGACCAGCCGGTTAAAACCTATTCCAGCGGCATGTTTGTCCGCCTGGCATTCGCCGTCGCCATCAACGTGGAGCCGGATATCCTGCTGGTGGACGAAGCGCTGGCGGTGGGCGACATTAATTTCCAGGCCCGTTGTTTCCGCAAACTGAACGAATTCCGCCGCAGCGGCCGCACGGTGGTGTTCGTCACCCACTCACTCGACACCATCCTGCGGTACTGCGACAAAACCATCGTGCTGGAGCAAGGCCGCAAGGCGGCGGAAGCCGACCCCAAAACAGCGGTGGATGCCTACAAGCAACTGATGGCCGAGCGCGACCAGCGCCGGATTGCCCCCCCCCAGCCGGAAGGCGCCGCCCCGGCGCCGGCATACCGCGGCCATTTCCAGAGCAGTCCCGACACACTGGCCTACGGCAACGGCGCCGCCGATATCGCCGATTTCGGACTGTTTGACGCAGCCGGGCGTCCGACCCGCCTGTTGACCAGCGGCGAATTTTGCAGCATCCGCATGGAAGTCGTCTTCCATGCCGCCTTGACCAATCCGATTTTCGCTTATACCATCAAGGACTTGAAAGGACTGGAACTAACCGGCGCCAACACGCTCTTCCAGGAAATCGCCACCGGGGACTACCGGCCCGGCCAGCAGGTCCGGGTGCATTTCCGGCAAAGGTTGAACCTGCAGTCCGGCCGGTATGCGCTTTCGCTGGGCTGCACCGGCATGCACGGCGACACGCTGCTGGTTTACCAGCGGCTGTACGATGTGCTCCTGTTCGAAGTCGCCGCCGCCCGGCCGGTGGTGGGATTGTTCGATCCCGAAACGCAAATTGAAATCACATGAGCGAACTGCAAAATGGCAATGCTGGATACAACCTGCTATAAAGGCGCGGACGCCTATACCGACGGCCCGATCGAAGACGAAATGCTGGCGCTGGCCGGCGCCGGGCCGGTGACGCCGGATATGCTGGCCCGCGACAACCGCTGGCCGGTGCTTTGCCATTTCGCGCCCGAACGGCGCAACCTGCTGGAATGGTTCCCGTTCAATCCCGCCGGGCGCCTGCTGGAAGTCGGCGCCGGATGCGGAGCCCTGACCGGCCTGTTTTGCGATAAAGTCGCGGAAGTCCACGCGGCCGAATTATCGCTCAAACGCAGCCGCATTCTGCAGGCCCGTTACGCCGCCCGCGCCAACCTGCGGATTCGGGTGGGCAACGTGCTGGACATGCCGCCGGACGAACGCTTCGATTACATTACGCTGATCGGCGTCCTCGAGTATGCCGCCGCTTTCGTCCCGGCTTCGCGCCCGCACCTGGCGCTGCTGCGGCGGCTGGCCGCCCGGCTCAAGCCGGCGGGAACGCTGCTGCTGGCGATTGAAAACAAATTCGGCCTGAAATATTTTGCCGGCGCCCCGGAAGACCATACCGGACGCCTCTTCGAGGGGATTGAGGGCTACCCCGGCGCCGGCGCGGCCCGCACTTTCTCCCGGAACGAGTTGGACCAGCTGCTGGCCCAGGCCGGTTTTGGCCGCCGCGATTTTTATTATCCTTATCCCGATTATAAGCTGCCGCGGGAAATTTTTTCCGACGCCTGGCTGCCGCCGCCCCATCATGTCCTGCCGGATGCCCCCAATTACGACCACGAACGCCTGCGCATGCTGAGTGAAACCCGCGCGTGGGAAAACATCATCCGCGCGGGTTATTTCCCGTTGTTCGCCAATTCCTTCCTGGTGGCGGCGGGACTGCCGGAAACGCAGCCGCACGAAGATTGACCCTTCGCGAGAGGGTTTGTATGGGAGGATGGAAAGCAACATGAAAACGAAAATCCAAGACATGCAGAACCAAATCGCCGCTTCCGTTGCCCTCAAGCGCCGGCTGCTTGACACTCCGCGGATTCTGACCCGCCTGGCGGAAATGGCGGCGGCGGCAACGGCGGTTTTCCGCGGCGGCGGCCGGCTCCTGCTGGCCGGCAACGGCGGCAGCGCCGCGGACGCGCAGCATATTGCCGGGGAACTGGTGGGCCGTTTCATGCGGGAGCGGGCGGCCCTGCCTGCCCTGGCGCTTTCCACCGACACTTCCATTCTCACCGCGCTGGGCAACGATTATGCATTTAACATCGTCTTTGCCCGGCAGGTGGCGGCCCAAGGCCGGCGCGGCGACATGCTGCTGGGGATTTCCACTTCCGGCAATTCAGCCAACGTGGTGGAGGCGTTAAAAACCGCGCGCGCCATGGGCTTGATCACCGCCGGCCTGACCGGCCAGGGCGGCGGCAAGATGGCCCCGCTCTGCGATTACTGCATCAGCATTCCGTCGCGCGACACGCCGCGCGTGCAGGAAAGCATGCTGCTGCTGGAACACATTTTCTGCGGGCTGATCGAGGAGGCCATGTTTCCGGCGGCGGGGCCAAAACCGCGCGCCCGCCGCCAGCAGCCGCGGCGGAAGGCGGCGGCGCGCCGCTCCCGGAGTCACTGATCCGCGGGCCGGCCCCACATCAAATCATGCATGGCCTGGCGCAATTCCGCGAGCCCTGATCCCGCGCGGGCGGAGATGGGTATGGGCTGCCGGCCGGTCAGGCGCCGGAATTCCGCCAGGTTGGCCTCGGCCTCGGGCAGGTCCATTTTATTGGCCGCCACCAGCATGGGGCGCTCCAACAAATCGGCGCGGTAGAGGCGCAATTCTCCCAGCAGATTGCGGCAGTCATCCGCCGGCGCCCGCCCTTCCGTGCCGGCCATGTCGAGCACCAGCAGCAAGGCGCGGGAACGTTCCACGTGGCGCAAAAACGCCGTACCCAGGCCCGCGCCGGCGTGGGCGCCGGGAATCAAGCCGGGGATGTCCACCACCCGCAGTTCACGGTAGACTTCCTCGTACTTAACCGTGCCGATCACCGGGTTCAGCGTGGTAAAGGGATATGCGGCCGTGCGCGGATGAGCATGGCTGATTGCGCCAAGCAAGGTTGATTTGCCGGCGTTGGGGAAACCAATCAAACCGATATCGGCGATAATTTTCAGATCGAAGCGGAGCTGCCTGTCTTCGCCGGGAGCGCCGGTGGTATGCTCGCGCGGCGCCTGGTGCGTGCTGGTCTTCCAATGGCAATTGCCCAGGCCGCCCCGGCCGCCGGCCGCCAATTGCAGTCGGGCGCCGTCTGCCAGCAGGGCGCCCAGGCTGGCATCCGACTCCACGTCGCGGATTTCCGTGCCGCAGGGGACCTTGATCGTCAAATCGCGGCCATTGCGGCCATGCTGCTGCTTGCCCCGGCCGGGATCGCCGTCTCCCGCGCGCTGCAGGGGCTGGAAATACAAGGCTACCAGGGAGTCAACGTTGCGGTCGGCCTCGGCAAAAACATGCCCGCCCCGTCCGCCATCGCCGCCGTCGGGACCGCCGCGCGGCACAAATTTTTCGCGGCGGAAACTGGCGCAACCATCGCCGCCCGCGCCGGCGACAACGCGCGCCGCGGCCGAATCAACGAATTTATGGCTCTTTAACCTGCGGGGGCACACGCGTTGATCCGCACCCTTTTGCCGTTCTTTTCAAATTTCACCAGGCCTTCCTGCAGGGCGAACAGGGTGTTGTCGCGCCCCTGTCCGACGCCCAGGCCCGGCATAATTTTCGTGCCGCGCTGGCGGACGATGATGCTGCCGATTGTCACAAGCTGCCCGTCGAAACATTTCACGCCCAGCCGCCGGCCGGCGCTGTCGCGTCCATTGCGGGCGCTGCCGCCGCTTTTTTTCGTTGCCATGGCAAAACTTCTCCCAACTGATCCGCGCCGGGGCGCTGGACCCGGTTAAACGCTTTCGATTTTCAAGACCGTCTGTTCCTGGCGGTGGCCCTGTTTGCGGTTATATCCTTTGCGCCGTTTTTTGCGGAAGGCCACGACCTTGCCGCCGCGCAGGTGTTCCACCACCGTCGCAACCACTTCGGCCTGCTCGACATACGGCCGTCCCACGGTCAAAGCTGCGCCATCCGACACCGCCAGCACCGGTTGGATGGTGATCCGCGCGCCAACTTCCGCCGGCAAACGCTCCACGCGCAAGGTGTCCGACGCCTGCACCCGGTATTGTTTGCCGCCGGTTTCAACTACTGCATAAGCTTTCATGGTCACTCCCGCTTGGTTCCGCCTGGGCGGCGGCATGCAAACACAATACGTCCGCAATGAAACGCCGACGCCTGATCCGCGTTCCGGCGAAATTCGCTGACACAGCCGGCTGCGTCTGTTTGCCAACTCTCCGCCGCGTCATTCAGTAAAAAATAAAAGTTAGCAAAACGGCGTAAAATGTCAATTATGAAAATTTTATTGCTTTGCCGGCGGGAAACCGTATCTTGTCCAACACCGGCGTCCGGCTTGTCCCGCATTACTTTACAGATCCCACAGCATGAGTCCATTTGCACATGTCGCTGTTTCCACCGCCCTGGGGGGCGCGGTCTGGCTGGCGTTGAAATCTTTCCCGGCGGGGCTGGCCTGCCTGCTGGCGGGGGTGCTGGTGGACCTGGACCACCTGCTGGATTACGTTTACAATTACGGCTGGCGTCCGCGCGCCCGCCATTTCCTCCGGACTTTCAAGCACGACATTCTGCGCCGCATCATAGTTTTGCTGCATTCCTGGGAACTGGCGCCGCTGGCGGTGCTGGTGGTCTGGCGCAGCGGCTGGCACCCGGTCGGCATCGGCCTGCTGACGGGCGCGGCGGCGCACCTGGCGTTGGACCAGATATTCAACCGCCATAATCCGCTGGCCTATTTTTTAACGTACCGGATTTACCATCGTTTTGCCGGCCGCCCGTTTTACGGCCGGGATGAATACCGGCGCCGGCTGCGCGCAAGCGAACGCACCCGGCGGAACAATCCGCCGACGACGACCGTTTGACCATTTCCGTAAAACACTCGATACCAATCCGTTGCGGAAGGCAACGAAGCTTAAAGCCAACACCACAGGAGCGGCGGCATGCGCGATAAACGCAAATACGAAGAACTGTTTCCTGAAGAATTCATGGAAATCATGGCGCAGCGTCCCATCTGTTACTGGGCCTGCGGACCCATGGAATATCACGGGCTGCAGAATACGCTGGGAATTGACCCGGCCAAGGCGTATGAAATCTGTCTACGCGCGGCAAAAATCAGCGGCGGCATAGTGTTTCCGATGGTGCCGTTTGCGCCGGGCGGCGCCCCGCCCTCGCTGAAACGGGCGCAATTGCGTCCGCTGAACCCGTCGTTGTCGCCGTCCCTGATGACCTGCGCGGACACCTGCGAGCGGCTCTACCTGGAGCTGTTCGAGTCGTTGGCCGACATGGGATTCAAGGTCTGCCTGGCTTTCGGCGGACATGGACCGGCCGGCGCCCTGCTGAAGAAAATCGAATGCGCCCTGGACGGGCGGATGGACAACATGCTTTTTGCCACCTATACCAGCACCACTTTCATTGATCAAGCGGTGTACGCCCTGGGCGCGAAAATGTTCGGCCATGGCGGCATGTGGGAAACCTCGATGAACATGGCCGTCAATCCCGACTTCGTGGATTTGTCCAGTACCAACGGGCCGGCCGGCGGCTGGCCGGCATACCCGGGTTTTGTCAAATATCCAGACGAATTAAGGGAAGCCGTCATGCACTCCAATCTGCCATTCGGCAATCAATTGATTGATATTTCAGCCCGGGCCATGGCGGAGATTGCGTCCACGCTCCTGCAAACAGGCAAGTTGACGCATCCGGGACATGTGATTGCCATGCGGATCGGACCGGCGCGTGAATTGTCCGGCGCTTTGTCAGGCCTGCCCTGCCCGGACCCGGCCGAGACAGCCGCTTATCCGGAGCGGATTTTCCGCAAAACGCTGTGTTCGCCGCCGGAATGCAAAAATCTTTTCCAGGGCCGGCCCCTTTACGCGATCCTGGCTTTTGACCTGGCAGGCGGGAATGCCCAGAGCCGGACGATTGGATTTGACTACGATGCGCCGATCAAGGTCTGGATTGACGGCCAGGCCTGCCTGGTGGATGAGGCCGGCGCGCCGCCGCTGTCCGCCCGGAACGGCCGTCCGAAAAAGTCCGTCTCGATTCCTCCGGCCGGCGGCCGGCAGTCGGTAACGGTGGCCCTGGTATGCAACCAGGGCGTTCCGCCCATGATCCGGGTATGGTGGCCAAGGCAAAACAACGTTTGAAATGACAGCATGTGCACTTTCAACCAGGAGGTTTTCCATGCAGATGGCGGCCGCATCAAAAATCATCCCCGGCGGGATTTTAGTCCTGGCATTGCTGGCCGCGGCGGACGTTCCGGCCCAGTGGCCGGCGCACGTCGCGGAAGTTAAAATCACCAGTTCGGCCGACGGCACGGAACAGCCCGCCATGTTTTACGCGCCGGCAGGAACCAATCCCGCGCCCCTGCTGGTTTCGCTGCACACCTGGAGCGGCAATTACCGGCAGGCTGCCGCCTCCCGCGCCAATTGGTGCCTGGCCAACCAATGGGCCTTCGTGCACCCGGATTTCCGCGGGCCGAACAAGACGCCGGACGCCATGGGCTCGGATTTAGCGGTGCAGGACATTCTCGACGCCGTGGATTACGCCAGAACCCGGGCCGACATTGACGACTCCCGGATTTACCTGGTGGGCTTTTCCGGCGGCGGACATGCGGCCCTGCTCCTGGCCGGGCGCGCTCCGGAAGTCTGGGCCGGAGTATCCGCCTGGTGCGGCATTTCCGATTTGAATAAATGGCATACCCAGAGCCGCGGTTACGGGCGCAACATCGAAGCCGCAGTTCGGGGCAACCCCCGGCAGGACACCCGGGCCGCCGCGGAATGCCGGCGCCGCTCCCCGGCGGCCTGGCTGAGCCGCGCCCGCAACGTCGTCATAGATATCGCCGCGGGCATCCACGACGGCCACACGGGCAGCGTGCCGGTCAGCCAAAGCCTGGAAGCCTTCAACCTGCTGGCGGACCCGGACGACCGGCTTGCGGAAGAGGATATAACTTACATTACCCGCGAACAGGCTATCCCCGGCCATCTCCGGCATGAAGGCGGAGGCTTGATGTTAAAGAAATACAAGATTCATTTCCGCCGCCAGTCGGGCAATGCGCGGATCACAATTTTTGAAGGCGGCCACCAGGGATTGGACGGCGCGGCGCTGCCCTGGCTGGCCCGTCAGCGCAGGGGCGCGCCCGCGGTTTGGACCGCCGGCGATGCGCCGGCGGATTTGCATATCGGCGCGGACGCGGCCGCCACGGGGAAATAATTGCCGCGGCGGAAAGACCGGTTAACGCCCGCAACAATGCTTGAATTTCCGGCCGCTGCCGCAGGGGCACGGCGCATTCCGGCCGGGTGGCGGGCGGACGGGAGCCGCCGCCGGACCGGCGCCGATCGTCGCGGCCAGCCGCCGCAGTTCCGGCAGGGCATGCCGGAAAAAAACGCGCCAGCCCGCGCACAGACGGCTGAGTTCCCCGCCGCCCGGACCGCGATGCTTGGGGCAGTCGCCCGCGCAGAATTCCAGCCAGGGGCAGGCGGCGCAAGCCGCCGGCCAGCGCCGCTTGCGCCGGCCGAATTCGGCATACAGCGGAGATTGCCGGAGTTGCGGCCAGGCATCTCCGGCTATGTTGCCCAACCGCCAGCGCTGATCCACGAAAAAATCACAGGGATACACGTCGCCGTTATGTTCCACCAGAAAGTATTGCCGGCAATCGCTTTCCATGGAACACATGCAGGCCGGCCGGCGCAAAATGCGCGCCAGGATCGAATCAAACAGGCGGATCGAAACCCGGCCGGCGTCCGGCCGCCAGCAATCAAACAACTCGCACAGGAAATCGCCCCATTCCCCGCCGGCGATGGCAAACGGCTGCCGGCCGCCCTGCGCGTCATATTCGACGCATGGTATGTATTGCTGAAAATTAAATTCCTCTTCGCATAAATAACGGTAAACCTCGGATGCCCGTCGGACATTGGCGGCCGTTACGAGCGTGAGAATATTGAACTCCGCGCGCCGGCGGCGCAAGCAGCCGATGCCGCGCATCACCGCGGCGTGCGAACCGGATGCCGGAGGCGCGCCATGGCGGTAACGGTCGTGGATAGCGGGCGGCCCATCCAGGCTTACGCCCACCAGGAAACGGTAGCGGACCAGGTGGCCGGCAAATTCATCATCCAGCAGCGTGCCGTTAGTCTGCAAACCGTTGGCCACCACCGCGCCGTCGCGGCCGTATTGCTGCTGCAGGCGCGTCACTTCCCGGAAAAAATCCACGCCCATCAGCGCGGGTTCCCCGCCCTGCCAGCCGAATACATGCTGGGCCATGTCCAGGGCCATGTATCCTGAAATCAACCGCTCCAGCGTCGTCCGGCTCATGCGCGGAACCGCCGCGTCCGGATACAAAGCGGCGCGGCTCCGGTAGAAGCAATACTCGCAATGCAAATTGCAGTCCGCGCCCGCCGGCTTGATCAGCAGGGAAAATTCCGCGTTCGCCGGCGCGGTTGCCGCCGGGCCATCCACCGCCTTCAGCGCTCCGTGTGCATTACGATTCATGGGGTTCAGTGTTAGGGGGTTGGGGTTGGCGGAGGTTGAAGCATGTGCAACGGTTGTTTGAGGTTGAAATTTGTTGCCGAGCGTGCATTGTACAGTGTTTTTTGCGTAAAACCTTAAAACTGTAAAACTTTTAAACCCATCCCACCGGCCCGGGCGGTGAAAACATACGCCCGGGCGTTAAAAACCGTCAAGCAATTTGTGGCAAATCCTTGCAAAATCCGCGCTGAAAATGTAAATTAATTCCAGTTTTGTTTGCCGCATTAGACGGCGGCGCCGCCGGAGGGCGCAACCGTTGGAATATGCCGGAGACCACATGAGCAGCCGCATCGGCTTTGACAACCAGCTTTATCTCCGGGAGCAAACCCTGGCCATCCTGGAGCGCGCAGAGCATTTCGGGAAGAAACTCTACCTGGAATTCGGCGGCAAGCTGTTTTTTGACTATCATGCCGCGCGCGTCCTGCCGGGCTATGACCCGAACGTCAAAATCCGCCTCCTGCGCGATTTGCGCGAAAAGGCGCAGATTCTGCTCTGCATTCACGCCGGCGCGATAGAACAGAAAAAAATGCGCGCCGATTTCGGCATCACCTACGATACCGACGCCTTGAAGCTGATTGACGACCTGCGCCAATGGGAAATTGAATTGTGCGCGGTGGTGATCACGCGCTATGACGAACAGCCCGGCGCCGTGCTGTTTAAAAACAAACTCGAACGCCGCGGCGTGCGCGTTTATACGCACCGCCCCACCCGCGGTTACCCGACGGATGTGGACCTGATTGTCAGCGAACGCGGTTACGGCGCCAACGAATTCATCCCCACCACCAAACCGCTGGTCGTCGTTACCGGGCCCGGCCCGGGCAGCGGCAAACTGGCGACCTGCCTGAGTCAGATTTACCACGAACGGAAATACGGCGTGCAGGCCGGCTACGCCAAATTCGAGACCTTCCCCATCTGGAACCTGCCGCTCAACCATCCCGTGAACATCGCCTACGAAGCCGCCACTGCGGATTTGCAGGATGTCAACATGATTGACCCGTTCCACCTGGAAGCCCGCCGCGTTACCGCCATCAACTACAACCGCGATATCGAGGCCTTCCCGATCGTCCGCAAAATACTGCGGCACATAGCCGGCCAGGACACCCTGTACCAGTCGCCGACGGAAATGGGTGTCAACCGCGTGGCCTGCGGCATTACCGACGATGGCGTTGTGCGCCAAGCCGCCGGCGCGGAGGCGATCCGGCGTTATTTCCGCTACGCCTCGGAATACGCCATGGGGTTCGTGGACAAGCCCACCGTCGCCCGCGCCGCCCGGCTCCTGGAAACGCTGCGTCTCAATCCCGAAGACCGCCCGGTCGTCCTGCCCGCCCGGCAAGCCGCGCGCGACGCGCAGGCAACCGGCAAGGGACATGACGGCATTTATTGCGGCGCCGCCATGGCCTTGCCGGACGGCACGCTGGTCACCGGTAAAAATTCTCCCATGATGCATGCCGCTTCCAGCCTGATTCTCAACGCCGCCAAACAGCTCGCCGGCGTGCCGGACAAGCTGCACATTCTTTCGCCTGTCATCACCGAATCAGTGGCCCGCCTGAAACACGACATCCTGTCCGGCCGCAACCCCAGCCTGGACCTTGACGAAACCCTGATCGCCCTCAGTATCAGCGCCACCAACAACCCCACGGCACAATTGTGCCTGGAAAAACTCAAAGACCTGCGCGGTTGCGATGTGCACATGACCCATATCCCCACGCCGGGCGATGAAGTGGGTTTGCGCCGCCTGGGCGTTCACCTGACCACCGATCCGAATTTCTCCACCAACGATCTTTACGTCGGTTGACCGTTGCCCTTTCCAATCCCACGCCCATACCCGGCCTCCCTCTTGTCAAATGCGAGAAAATGATAAAAAACCGATCCTGACATCTGCAACTGCTTTTAAAAGTCCGCCTTTGTCAGCAGCTTTCCGCAGATTCAGCGTCAAAAGTCGCGGACGACGCGGAAGTCGTCCCGGCCAAATGCGGAATCAGCCATACCTGATCCAACATGGCATAATTATTGCTTTTAAGGCTGACTAAGGATTAGTTTGCCTTTTACCGGCAGTCGGTTTATAATATTTTTATTATGAAGAAAGGCTTTACGCTGGTGGAGGTGGTAATCGCTTCAGCCTTGCTGGCAATCACTATTGGAGCTTTGTTGACGGCCATCATGACGGCGCGCCGGTCGGCGCTGGTGTCGGGCACACGGCTGGCGGCCATGCAGGTGGCGCGCCAGCAGATGGAGACGTTGTTGAATTATCCGTTCAGCGCCGCCACGCAATTGAGTTTCGGGGTGCATGCAATACCGCCGGTGACGCAACTGATTTACGGATCGCATGCCGCCGCCACGGGGGTGTTTTACGGCAACTATGTTGTTTCAAGCAATGCGCAATTTTCACCGGTGCTGGTTAAAAACATCAGCCTGACGATTTTCTGGACGAATGCCGGCACGCGCTTTTCCTCCAGCGTCAACCTGCAGGGATCCATCAGCAGTCCGTTGCACCCATGATCAATTTCAAACATGCTGCGGGCAGGGCCGGGCAGGGCCGGCGGGCGCCAGGACGCCGCGCCGGCGCGCCGGGTTTTACCATGGTGGAATTGATGATCGCCGCCGGCATTTTCAGCCTGGTGTCGGCCGCCGCCATCAGCATTTACCTGGTATGCCAAAGGGTCTGGCAAGCCACCACCATGAATATTCATGCCGCGCGCGAAGTCAGCCTGGCTTTGAATAAGATAGTTTACGGGACGGGCACCAATCCCGGCATGCGCGCCGCCATCCGCGTTACTTTGCAAACCAATTGCAGCGGCTGGCGCACCGGCGCGGGTTATCCCCTGGCGGCCAACAGCACCTCGCATGGAGTCAATGCGGGAGGCACGCCGGACGGCAGCTGGCGCATGGTGGTTTTGAACACCAACGGCATCCAGTGGATTGATTACAACGCTAAAGCCAGCAACCTGGTTTTCTGGCCCATCACCAATGCCGTCAACAGCCGGTTGCCGCTCGGAAATTACATCGCCGGCGCGCAAGTCGCGACCAATCCGGGCGGCGTAAACATCAGCCTGGCGGCCCGGCGCCGGCACGGGCAGATCAGCAGCGCCTACACGGCGTCAACTTTCGTTAATCTGCGCAATCAAAATTAAAACCCGCGCGTCGCATGGAATGAATTACCAGACTCAAAATTCCGGAGCGGTTTTGGTGGCGGTAGTCAGTTTTACCGCCCTGGCGGCCATTCTGGCCGCCAGCATGCTGACCGACGGCATAACGCAAATCAGCCTGGCCCGCCGCCAGGTCGCGATGGAGCAGGCCTTCTACCTGGCGGAAGGCGGCGCGGAACAGGCCGTGGCTTACATCCGCAACGGCCAGACAGTGCCCGGCGTGGTTACGGGCGCATTCGTTTTCCCCGACAATGCCACCGGCAAATTCACCGCAGTGGTCGTCCAGGCGTTCAACACCGCCGGCGGAGGCGCAACCGGGACCAACTCACTGGCCGGCAGCATCAACATCAATCCCAACAATTCATCCCAAAACGAGTTCCTGCTGGTCAAGCCCGACGGCGCCACCATCACCCGCGACGACCTGCAAGGCGACACCACGGTTTACACCAGCGCGCCCTGCGTGTACTACACCGGCCCGGCGGTGATGATCCGGGTCAAACCGATGGGCAACGGCAACCAGAACACCCTGATCGTCAACGGCGCCGCCTATCCCCTGCTCAACGCCAACACCTACGACCTGGTGTCCCTGAATATGCAGGTACAGTTGTACAACGATGGACGCAACCAGGGCAACGGGCGCGCCAATGGGCATTGGTGGCTCGGCAGCATCGCCGGCGAGGATGCGACGATCGGCGAACAATCCGCCGCCGGCACCGGCCCGATCGCGCGCCAGTTCACGATCTTTTCCACCGGCCGGATCGGCGGCGCCCACCGGGCGGTGATCCTGGAAGGCGTGCAGCAACAGGCCTGGTCCCGCTTCGCGTTATGGTACAACAACTCCGCCGGGCCGATCTGGATCGGCGCCGGCGAGGTTTTCAACGGGCCGGTCCACGCCAACACCATGATCTACCTTGACGGCAACCCGATATTCAACGATTTGTTGTCTTCCACCGCGGCCTGGTGGGGTCCCGGCAGCGATTTATCCCAGGTGCAATTCAACGGCGGCACGTGGCTGAACGCGCCGGCCGACACCATGGCCACCGTGGTGTTCAGCAACCTGCTGGCGGACGCGACCTTGACCGTCACCGGCCAGACTTACATGACCATGGCCGGCACGAATATCTTCATCACCAACACCCGGATGGGCTGGAACAATTACCGCCTCGCCGCGCCTTCCAACGGTCTGCTTTACGTGGACACCGCCCACACCGGCTCTGGCAAAAACGGCATCATCTATCTCGGCGGGGAACTGGACGGCCGCCTGACGGTCGTGGCGGAAGATAGCATCCGGATCACCAATCATCTGACGTACGCGGTCCATCCGACCAACGGCTCGGATGACGCCCTGGGTCTGATCGCCCGGAATGACGTCGAGGTCCGCAACAACGCGCCGGCCAACCTGAATGTTTTCGCGCACATCATCGCCTGCAATACCGACAACAGCACGTACGAGAGCGGGTTCTTCGTCCAGGATTACAGCACCCGTTACGGCTGCGGTTTCCTGAATGTCTATGGCGGCATCGTGGAAAACAACCGCGGCGCGGTCGGCACCACCTCCGGCCGGGGGTACACCAAGAATTACACCTATGATGAGCGGTTCCGCACCGCGCCGCCGCCCCACTATCCGACGGTGCTGGATATCTATCAATGGGACAATTGGAGGGAGAAAGCGTTATGACCGGCGCGTTCAACGGCCGCCAACATGATGCGCCCGCGCCGCTGATGATAACGGCGGCCGCGGTTTTGATCGCGGCGGGGGTGGGCGCGTCAGTCTGGACGTTGTGGCATACCCTGCGCGCGCCGGCCGGCGCGCCGGCGGCGGCGGCGGATAAGCCGGCGCCGGCCATGGCCCCCGCGGTTCCGGTCCAGGCTGCGGCCCCGGCGCGGGGCGGCGAATTTACCACCGACTTCGAGCAGATGCGCCGGCGCGCACAAACCGCGCGGGCGACGGCGGAAGTGCTGCGCCGCGCCCGGCGGGCCAATGACGGTTCCGCCTGGACCGAGGAAATGATCAAGGCCGTGGAACGCGGGGACGTGGCCATCCGCTGACGATGAATCCGGCATCTGACGACAACGATGACGATTGGGATAATCATGCCTTCCAAAAGGTCAAACGGCTTCACCCTGGTGGAGATGATGGTCGCCGGAACGCTTTTTTTATTGTTCTGCGCCGGATTCTTCTCCGCCTACCTCGCGGCCATGGGCGCGCAAAAAATGGCGGCGAATCATTACCGCGCGCTCTGCCTCGCCCGCAACCGCATTCAGCATGCGCGCGCCACGGAATACTCCAGCCTGGACCTGCTGGCGGAGTCATCCAATGCCGTTGACGCCGCCGGCAATCCCGATCCGACCGGCGGGTTCCGGCGCAGCACCATCATCATTTCGGATACCAACACCTCCGCAAAAATTTCCAAATTCACCGTGCAGGTATGGTATCCGGCGTACCGCGGGCGCTTAAGCGCCGCGCCGGTGGAACAATCCACCATGATTTCCTACCCGATATAAATCAAAACATGTCATCCCACGCGTCATTTATACAAGGCGCCAGGCGCGCCGGTTTCACCGCGGTGGAACTGATCATCAGCGCCTCCATCATGGCGCTGGTCATGGCCGGCGCCATCGCCGCTTTTGTTTACGGGCTGCGCACCTGGCGCAATGAAACCATCACCAGCGAATTGCACCAGGACCTGGAAAAAGCGATGGAACATATCCGTCACGATCTGCGGCTGTCCAGCGTGGGGGTGGGCCTGATGTCCTTTTACCCGACCAATGCCGCCGAATACACCGCCATCAGTTTCCCGCTCTCATCCCCCGCCGGCGACAACCTGCTGCGGCGTGATTTGAACACCAACAGCCCGAATTACGGCCGCATCATCTGGGATCAAACCGTGATTTACCACGTGCGCCCCGGCACACCCGACGAACTGCTGCGAACCGTATTCACGCCGCGCAACAGCAGCGCTGCGCCGCATGATTTTTACACCCAACTGCGGCAGGTGGCGCTCAGCACCGATTTCGCCGGCGTGCAGGCCGCCGCGCTGGCGGGGGAAAACACCACCAGCCGGGTGGTGTTTCAAAACCTGGTGAGCATGCGCATCCGTCCGCCGGAGTTGCTGTTTGACGGTTATGCCCCGGGCTACCAGCGCGCGCGCAATCTGAACTGGGGCAGCGTGGTGCTGGGCGACGGCATCAACGACCTGACCTTCACCGTGGTGGGCAAAAACCCCGACAGCGCCGGCTACAAGGTCGGCATTGACTGGTTCTCGCTCAGCCCCAGCGCCAGCCGGCGCGAGGGCGAAATTTTCCTGCCGGCCGATTCCCATCCGGTTTCGCCTTTTTACCGGTTTATCCTGTCCGGCGGGACGGTGTCCGCCCAGGATATGTCCGCGCACGGCGCCGGCTGGAGCGGCAACTGCCAGTTGACCTACGACGCCGGCGCCATCGGCAACGCCATCACCTTCAAGGCGCAAAACGATCTCTGGTGCGATTCGCAGTTTGACGCCCCGCCGGGCGTCATTGCCAGCAATGTCAGCCGCAAATGCGACACCAATTTCATCGCGCAGCCCCCTTACATCCCCGATTATGTCATGGATATGGACCGGGGCATAACCTGGACCGCGGAAAACGCCACGGACGGCGCGATCGGCGGCATAACGCTGACGAATGACGTCCCGGTGATCAACATCATCTATGGCGGCAGCAGTAATGCGCCGGGCAACATCATCTACAACGGCGCCTTGACGCGCCTGAAGTTCCAGGCGCCCATCAACGGCCAGCTTTTCATTGACAATGTGAAGATTATGGCGCAATTGTCCGGCACCAATCCGGTGGCCGGCACCGTGCAAAACGTGACCTTCGCCGGCAATTCCTGGCGCAAGGTCGGCGCCGGCGGCGAGACTTGGAGCGATTGGATCCATTTCTCCATTGACCGCAATGCTTCCTGCATGGTCTCCTTCCAACTTAAAACGGACAACTTGATTCTTGCCAACGCCAAAACCTGGGCGTCCACCGCCACCAACCAGCCCATGTCGTATTTGAACAATATGCCGCACAACCAGTTGATCGGGCTGGGCGCCATTGAGGTTTTATATCCTTCCAATGCCGTCTACCTTTCCGGGGTTTTCGACACCCGCCTGGCCAATCCTTCCTATCGCCGCCTCAACTGGACCCAGGTGGAGCCCTGGCCTTACGGCGACATTGACATCCGCGTGCGGTCCGGCGACCAGCGCGACATGAGCGATGCCTGCGCCTGGGACTTCTACGGCGTCAACAACGATAACAACAACATCGTCGGCATCTCGGGAGGCCGTTACGTGCAATATGAGGTTTTATACAACACCATCTTCCCGCACGTATTAAACGCCAAATTGCGGGACGTTACCATCAGTTGGGCCGGTTCCACGGGATTGGTGGATTTGGTGGTCGGGTTCGCCCGCGGGCCGGATTACGGGATCGTCAAAGCCGAGGTCAACGGACAGGCTTTCATCAAGGGGATCGAGGTGGAAATGGAGATTTTCAAAGCCGGACCCTTCGGAACCAACCGCGTCTCCGGCCTGATGGAAGTGCGGCCGTTGAACACAGGGAAATAGATACGAGGGGCAAAGGATCACAGGCGCAAAGGAATAAAGCCGCGTGGCGCAAGACCGGCGGCGCGCCTTTGACCATCTGAGCCTGCGAAACTGGATTAAGCATCGCCGCGCCGGGGAGGAACAGCCATGACAAACAACAACATTTTCCATCGCCACCATGCCGGCCGCCGCGGCTCGGCGCTGGTGACGGTCATGTGCGTGTCGGCGGTCCTGCTGCTGGCCAGCATGGTGATGGCGTACATCACCCGGCAGGCGGTGGCGCGGGCCCAGCGGATCAATACCGGCGCGCGGGCCCTGGCCGTCGCGGAAGCCGGCATTGCCGGCATGATCTCGCTGCTGAGCACCAATTACAACATGTGGCGCAACACCAACCACAGCGCCCAGTTCGGCGGCGGCTACTTTACCGTGAACAGCCTGACGCAATCCAACGGCAACGTGCTGCTGGTCAGCACCGGCGTGGTCGGCAGCGTGGCGCGCTCAACGATCATGGAACTGCTCGGCACTTACCAGGATTGGAATGATTCGCTGTTCCAACTGGACGGCGTCATCCTGGCCGGAGGCGATGTGCGTTTTTCATCGGCCGCCTACGAAATCAACGGTAATGTGCATGCCAACGGCAGCGTGATCGCCAACGGCGGCGCGAAAAACGGGGACTTCATCAGCAACGCGGTCATCACGGCCGTGGGATCGGTCGCCGACTTGAACAATGTTGACGCCGCCAATGAAATCCCGGGCTCGCCCGCGCGGGTGCTGCCGACATTCGATTTCGACAGCTACCGGCAACTGGCCATTTCCAACGGCCTGTATTACAGCAATTCCATGACTTTCAACGGCTGGGATGCCCGGCCGTCCAACGGGGTGGTCTATGTCAATGGGGACGTAGTGATCGCCAATCACAGTTCCTTGGTTGGCACACTCGTGGCCAACGGCAACATCCAGGTGCAGAATAATTTTACGCAGACCAATTTTCCGGGGCAAACCAACTGGCCTTCCGTGATGAGCACGGGCAACGTCACGCTGCAAAACAGAGAGGATTATTGCGGCATCATTTACGCCGCTTTGAACGTCAGCATCCAGAACAACATCACCTGCTTCGGCGGCATTATCAGCGGCGGTTACACCGAAATTCAGAACCATGGCACCATGAACCAGCCGCCAGGATATCCCCCCTGGGATCCGCTCAATCCCTCCGTGCCCCCGGAAGTCATCGTCGGCGGCTGGCTGAAATAAGCGCAATCCGGCTGTGCCGCATCCGCATCAAACGCTTTGCGCCGGCGCACCCGGAGGATGTCATTGAGCAGCAAGGCGGATTCATCTTCCGGCGCCGCCGCTGCGCGGTCGCCACGCCGAATTGATCATACACCATCCCCGGCAGCAATCTTCATCTTACATGGAACACCGTGCCGGCCGCTGGGAATATGTATTCATAGCAGCCGATATCGTAGTATCCATGCTGGGGCCGCATGACTCCGTCCAGATCATCCCCGATCTCGACGATCGCAGCGCCGGCATCAATACCGGGCGATCTTACGGTGGCCGGGTGGTAATCGCCGCCCGCGGGGTTCACAAACCGGGGCTCGCCGGTGATGTTTCCCCCGCCGTCGTACGGCGCACCGGTCGGATCCGGTGTCGTCAGGCAATGCGTCAGTCCGTCAACCAGCGTGGAATAGTTGCTGACCACGGAACCGCCATTGACATTGGCATGGATAATGCAGTTGGTGGCGTATACGGATACTTCGCCAATCCCGGCAGGCTTGGTCGCCCAACCGCAGGTATTGCTGACGATCGTGCAATTCACGAGGGTAATGTAGTTTTCAAAGGCATATCCCCAGGATGCATGGTTTTCAGTGACCAGGCAGTTGTAAAACTTTCCCGGACTTGCGGCAGACGCGCCATAGCCGGCGCCGCCGTAGCGGAGCGCCGCCGAATTGCCGCGAATCACGCAATTACTGCACACGCTCTTCCCGTACACGGCCCCGCCGTAATTGCCCAGGGCGCGATTGTTCAAAAGCATGCAGTTGTAGAAGTTCGCATCATATCCGGCCCCGCCAAGGGTCCCGGCAACGTTGTTGCTGATAAAGTTGCCGTTGCCATAAATCGAAGCAGTGTAACATGCACCGCCGCTGTTTATCGCTGTATTGTCATACATATCGCAGTTATATGCGTCATCCATCGCCATCGCGCCGCCGTTGGCGCTCAGGTTATGGCGGAGGACGCAGTTGTAAAGTTTGGCATAGGCGCTGCCGCCTCCATAGGCGGAGGTGCCGGTGGCGGTATTGTGCGTAAACACACAGTTGCTGTAGGTTCCACCACGAGCTCCTCCTCCAGAGCCATCTTTGTATCCCGTCGTCATGCCGGCATAGCCGTTGGTAAGCGTGAACCCGATGAACATACCGGCGCCACCCACCACGCTGGCGCAACAACGGACGGCGTTGCTGCCGCATCCGCCGGTTGACGGATCGGGCGCGCCAACGATCAAAGTCTCGGCCGGGTCGCTGCTGTCCGCCTGCACTGTGCATTGATGGCTGGCGGAGAGCCAGACTCGGTTGCTGAGAATTCCCTCAGTTGAGGTTGACTGCGCTCCACCCTCATTATATTCCCCGGGCGCCACCAGCACAAGGTCGCCGCTGGCGGCGGTAAGTTCTACGGCCGCCTGAATCGTGCGCTTGGCCGTGGTCCAGTTGGTTGCGATCCCGGTGTCGTCCGGGCGCGCGGCGTCAACATAGTATGTATCGGCGGCAACGCCGCCCGCCAGCAGGAGCAGAAGGGCAAACGGCACAATGCCGCGGATGGATGAACGAGCGGGATGTGTCATAACCATGGCCTCCGAGTTGTTACTGACAGATTAACGCTTTCGCATGCTTTATCGTTCCGGAGTCAGCACGAACATATCATACTGACAAAGCGGCCGCAACATGCATTCCGTTCCCCCGGTAATTTCCGCGACTGACGGGGACCCAAAAGCAGGCGCGGCCTTCCAGGTTCCCGGCCGGTTCATTCTGAGCGCGAGCCCTGCAACCGTCCGTTCGCTGTCGGCCCAGTCCAGCAGGTGCACCACGTAACTCCCCTCTTTTTCGCGTATCTGGACTTCCAATTCGCGCGGGGCGTTGAGGACGGAAACCGTATCCTCCGGCGTATGCTGATTCACCAGTTTGCGGAGAAGGCTGCCGACATCCGCAAGTTCCGCGGACGCCTTCGATATCGTTTTCAGGCTCAAGTAACAAGACATGCCCTTGCCCATCCGATGGATCACCATGGCCGGATCGCCGGTATCCCATGCTCCGGCAACAGAGGCGCCGGCGGCCGGCTGCACTTTCACATACGCGCGGTTCGCGGCGTAGCAAACGGTTCCCCCGAATTCCTGCACGGCAAAATGCTTTGCGCCCGTTGTTGTTTCCAGGTAATGCACACCAAACAGGTCCGCCATGGCAAAGTCGTCTTGTCGCCGGGCCCATTCGTCATACAAAGAGGTTTCGCCGGTCGCAATCAACGTGCCACCGGACCGCACCCAGTTGGAGAGCCGTCGCGCCTCGGCCGGCGTCATCACCCGTTCGTCATGGAGCACGATCACTTTGTAGCGCGTGAGGTTTTCTGCTGCAGTCGCTTCCAGGAAGCGTATATCCAACGGACGGTTCCGCTGCTGCAACCATTGTTGAAGCGTCCCGATTTCGCGGCCGCGGCGGGGGAAGTTCGGAAACAATTCGTTGCCGGCGCTTATGGCAATACCCAACCGCTCGCACGTCACAATGGCAACCTTGGCAGCGGACGCGGTATTGTGCAGCCAAGCATCCGCCTGCCGCATTTTGCCGAGCATCTCCGTCTGGATATCCCAATATTGCGGCCGCCAGTTCTGGAAAGCATAGCGGGAAAGATCGTCCCTGGAGAACGACCCGGGACGGTCCCCTTTGCGAAAGGCGTAAGGGTCACGGTACTTGGCCGCGTAGTTATAAATCCATTGGATATTGCCGTCGGAATGCATCATGCTGATCGCCAGAGAGCGGCGAAAAGTCGCCGGAGTCTTGCAGCTATAGCCCGCGCCGGTGACCATATACGCCTTTCCGCCTGCCGCATGGCGCAACAACTGCATGCTCATGGATTCGCCCGGGGAGCCATCGGCATAGAGGTCGGTCGCAATCAGCGGCAAGCGGGCCGCCATGGAAACATAGGATCCTTTCTGGGGCCGGTTCAGCGCATGATTCATGATAACGGGCAAGGTCAGATATCCTGCTTCCAACATGGCGTCCGCAAGGGCCTGATAAGCATCGGCCATGAAGGTCTTCTTGAAGAGTTGCCATTCCATCCATAGCGGCAAATCGTTGGTTGTTCCGGCTATCGTGATCGGCCTGGCTTCCGGAGGAACGACGATGCCCGCTTTTGCCAAGTATTCTTTGCGTGATTCCAGATATCTATGAAACGCCTCAATGACGTTGGTATATCCGGCGACGTTCGATACCTCGGGGTATTCCCTCCCGCGCGTTTGGTCGCCGCTATCCACGATGACCGGTTCATCAATTGTAATGCCCCGGAAAGCCGGGACTCCTCCGCTATACCGCCCCGCAAACGCCAAGGCATCCCGGATTCGCTGTTCGGAACTGCCGAAATACTTAATGGCCTTTAACGCACATAATCCTTGCCGGCCATAGTCGCCGTTGTAACGATCCAACGGGAATGTCGGCTCGCTCCAGCGTCCTTGTGCGGAACGTTTTTCCGGCGGGGGTAAACGGTCCCAGGCGCATTGCAGATAGGGAATCCCGACTTTGTTGAGTTCGGCGAGAAATGCTTCCTGGGATTCCCATGCGGCATAAGCATAGACCAGATTGATTCCGGCATTGTGCAAGGCTTTGGCCACATATTCATAGTTGTGGTAATTCCAAGGCTCGAAATCGGGGCGTTCCGGGTAGTTGAGCGTGTCGGAATTAAAGCAAATTCCCCGGATGAAATGGTCCCGCCACCAATCGCGCGGGTACTCGCGGGGCTGGTACGCCAGCCCTTTGCGGGTATCGGCGGTTGCCTGCTCAAACCGATCGGCAATGCCCGCGCTCCATTCGCCGAACGCGCGGCTATCCTTTTCCAGTGCATCGAGCCGGCCCGGCATCTCCGCCCAGATTGCGTCCGGGGTCTCCCCCTCACGGAAGGCCGCGGCCGGAACCGTCATCACATAGCGGCTGGATTTGGCGGTAAACGGGCTGGCGCCATCCAGCAGCGTGTGGCGGCCCACCGAGATACGCAGACTACGGCCCGACGCGTAGGCGTCGCTGGCTGTGACGGCCAATGTGGCATCGCCCTCGGGCAAGACTGGCCGGTTTGGCCCCCCAGGGAATTCGATTCCGGCGCCCGCAACATTGGCAAGGGAGGCCCGGTTTAGAAGCATCAACATCTTTGGGTGCGGATCGGGTTTGCCGCCGCGAAACGCGCCGGGAGCTATCTCCATGTTGGCGCCGTCGGGCCACGCCAGCGTGACCGAGGAAACACCCAGATAACCATAACTGTCATCGGTGAGTTCAATGCGCAACATCGTGCTTCCCGTCAGCGGGGTCGAGCAAAGATCGCTGAAGATGGCGGCACGGCGTTGGTC
>JAXGSX010000002.1:0-40064 GCA_040775225.1 Kiritimatiellia bacterium
AAATATCACCAAAAACACACGGCGCTGTTTGGCGGAAAAGACCGCCCTGCGGGTGAGGCCATTATGCCGCATCTGCTTTGTTGCGAAGGATCCCGCTTTGCGGGATAAATTTGCGGCTTGTCCCGCAACAGCGGGATATATGAATACAGCTTCATCCTTCGCGCCCACGCGCTACGCGTGGCAAGCGCGCATCCCTGTCCCAATCAGATTGGGATGCGGCATACTGACCTCATCACGGATTCAGGGTCCAGCCTTGAACGGCAAGGGAAACCAGGAAATTCAGCCAACATCCAGCATGGAAACCATTGACCCGCCAACCCCGCCGGCCGGCCCGGCATCCCGCGCCGGCATTCCGGCTGCCGCCGCCTGCCTGAGGGCCGGCGGCCTGGCGGTTTTCCCCACCGAGACGGTTTACGGGCTGGGCGCCGTCTTTGACAACCTGCCGGCGCTGGCCCGGATTTTCGAAATCAAAAACCGGCCCCGCTTCGATCCGCTGATCGTGCATATCGCCGACATGGCGCAGCTGGCCGGACTGGCCGCCGATATCCCGCCGGCCGCCCTGGCCCTGGCGGAGAAATTCTGGCCCGGGCCGCTGACCATGGTGCTGCCGAAACGCGCCTGCGTCCCCGACCTGGCTACCGCCGGCATGCCCAGCGTGGCCTTGCGCATGCCTCGGCATCCGCTGGCGCTGGAACTGATCAAAAACGCCGGCGCGCCGCTTGCGGCGCCCAGCGCCAACCGGTTCGGCGGCATCAGCCCGACTACCGCCGCGGCGGCGCGTGCGGAACTGGGTACGGCCGTGGAGATCTACCTGGACGGCGGCCCTTGCGCCGTGGGGCTGGAATCCACCGTGCTTTCGCTGCTGGAGCCGGTTCCGGTTCTCCTGCGGCCCGGGGGCATAACTCTCGAGGCACTGACCGAAATTGCCGGGGCCGTGCGCCTGCCCGCAGGAGATGCCGAACACCGCCGCCTCAGTCCCGGGGGACTCCCGCGCCATTATGCCCCGGCCACGCCGCTGCGCCTGTGGCAGCCACCCCACCCGCCGCCGGATGCCGGGCGCGCGGCATTGCTGACACCCTTCCCCGCGCCGGGCGCCGAAGCTTTCGCCCGGGCTGAAATCCTGGCGCCCGACGGCGACTTGGCCGCCGCCGCCGCCAGTTTTTTTGCCGCGCTGCGCCGGCTGGATGCGGCGGGCGCGCCGTTAATATACGCGGTCCTGGCGCCGGAAACCGGCCTGGGCCGGGCCATCAACGACCGTTTGCGCCGCGCCGCCGCGGATGGCCGTGCGGTATATTCCTGAGCCCGCCCGCAAAGTTCATGCACGTCATAGCGGCCAAGAAACTGGCCGTCCTGCCAATGCGGGACTGTTGTTCCGCGCTTTCCCTGCAAAAACGCTACAGGCAGGCCCGGCGAACTTTACTGGCGGCGCCGGCTGGCGGCGCCTGGCACAATGACAAAATGCGCGCTCGCATGCGGCGCCAGTTCCAGGCTGAGCCGCAAATATCCGGCGTTTTGTTCCACCAGGCTCCAAGCGCAATCGCACCGAACGCGCGCGGGATTCAGGTTGGGCAGACGGATGGTCAGCACCGGCCGGATAGTTAGAGCCGGCGCCGGGTGGTTGTCTTCCATGATGACGATGTTCGCCTGTCCGCGGCGATCGTAAAAGGCGATCAACTTGCCCGCGGTGGATTCGACCGCCGGCCGGCCGGCCCAGCGCAAAGCCAGCGCCATGGCCCGATTCATCATCCGGCTGCGGCTTTCCTTGCCGTAAGACACCAGGTTTTTCAAATCCATGCGCTGGACCATGGTCGGGGGTATGGTGAAAAACGCCGTCCGCCCCCGCCGGGTCTGCCGGCACACCAGGGCCGCCGCCAGTTTCCGCCCCCGCGCGTCCAGGCCCTCGATCACTGTCTCCGCGCCGGCGGCATCGTACGCCGTCCGGCAATGCGGCGTAGCGCATTCTTCCGCCGCGTCCGGCAAGCCCCGCCAAATGCCGGAGCGGCCGGCCGCAGTCCGCAGGGCGCGCAGGCGCACCGGCCGATCCATGCGCCGTACGCCGAACAAGTCGGCCAGGCTGCCGGCTTCCTCAAAACCGATCAAAGCGACCCCGTGCGCGTGGAGGCGGCGAATCGCCTGTTGGATTTCCATGGAGACTCCGGTCAGCGGCGGCAGCACCAGGGTATGCGCGTCCGCCGGATCGAGCTTGTCAATCGCCGCCAAGTCGGCCAGGAATCCGGCCTGCTGGCCGTCCAGGCGCGCCTGCTCATAAGCAAAGGCGGGGGCTTCCTCGGCCGTATTGACGACATCGTGATAGCCCAGGCGCAGCTCAAAATCAGGATTGACGCGGGTGGGGGTAAAAACATCCGGATGGGCCAGGCAGGCGTCGCGGCTGACGGCAAACGCGGTTGTCCGCAGCGGCCGGGCCGGGGGATGCCGGCGAATGCCTCCCCAGGCGCGGAGCATCGCGGTGTAATGCTCCCTGGTCCAGGCCATGGCCTGGAAACCATAGTCCCGCCAGTAATGCCAGCCGGCGGCGTCGAACCAGGCCGCGGCCCAGGCGTACTCGTAAAAAGTTTTGCGGAAAAATGGCGGCGGGGTATGCGAATGGCCGTAAGGCGGCATCCCGTACACCGGCCGCAAATCGCTGGCGCAGCCGTTGACGCCGTAGACTTCCGGATAAATCTTCAGGCCCGGCCCTTCCAGTTTCAAGGCGGCAAGCATGTACACCGCGCGCTGCAGGGGATAGCCGCACATGTAGGGATAATCCTCGAGCAGCATCGGGCCGTCATAAAAACGTTCCAGGCGATGGCGCAAATCGCGGCCGGTGTACCGCGCGAAATAGGCGCCTTTATAGGCCGAGCCGTAGGGCGGATAAATACCGTAAGTCACCCACTCCGCCGCGGAATTCACGGCGCGCAGCCGCCGTTGCATGGCCGGCAAATGTTCATGCAGCATGTACTGGTTGAAAAATTCCACCCACTCCTTCCAATGCCGGGTGAGGAGTTCGCCATACATTTCGAAGCTCAAGACGCCGCTCCGCTCAATAGCCGCAGCGTCCAGGCAGGCGGATGCCCCGTTCCGCCCCCGGCGGCCAGCCGCGGACGCCGCCGGCGGATGCCGCCGGAGGAATTTCAGCAATGCGTCCATGACCACCCGGTCGTAACCGCCATGCCACAGATCGTGCCGTTGGTTCCAATAAATGCGGTCCGCATGCGGCAGGACATCCTGGTTTTGTTCCGGCTCTTTCTGTGGAGTCATACGGCGGTGCAATTCCACCACCCACTTGCGCCGGTAAAGGTGCACCACATCCCATATCCGGTCGCGCCGCGCCGGTAAAACCTGGTGGCAGGAATTGGCCAGGTAATGCGCGGCATTCACCCCCCGCCCCACCCAGGGATCGAAAGCGCCGGTTTCCGTGGCGTAATCGGGTATATCCGGAATCAGGTCCGGCAGCCCGGAAGCCTCCGGGGGCGAAGGCGCCGCCGGATCGGCGGACAGCACTTCAAACGCGCTCCTGGTCGCAAGGATCATTTCCTCGCCGCGGCGCAATTCCGCGCGGAGGTGATACACCCCAACCCGCAGTCCCGGGAAAATCACCGGCGCGGAGAAGGTGGCGACGCCCAGCCGGGCGGCCAGTTGCGCCGATAAAGCATCGCCGGCCGCGGTGAGTTTCACCGGAGATGCCTGTTTTTCAGGCGCTTGATAAGCATCCTCCAAAGTCACCTGGAGCGACAAATCCCCGGCGCGTAAATCCGGCCGGCGATGGCGCAGCCGGCAGGTCAGCCGCACGGGTTCGGAAGTCAGGAAAAAGTGGTTGTTCCGGGCGAAGGCCAGCGCCTCCGCCCGGCGTTTTTCGGTCCGGGGTATCATGCCGACGATCTGCTTGTCGGGCGGCGACAGGATTTCCAATACCGCCGCGCCGGGATCGAGCGCCGGGCCAGCGTAAACCACTTTCCCGGTCCGCGGGCATACCAGCATTTCCGCCGGCCCGCCCGCCAGCGCCAGGCGGTCTTCCGCCTCGTAATATTCATAGCCCAGCGCCAGCCAGGTCCGGTCCGGCAAATCCCGGAACGGCAGTTCCCGGCGCGCCGGACCTTCCGCCTCGCAGGGCAAATCGCCGGATGAGCGCGGATTCCAATGTTCCCGCAACCCCAGCGAACCGGTATGCAGGTAATATTTCTCCGGCGCGCCGCCGCTTTCCAACCTGACATACGGCCGCGTCAAGCGGGAATTGCCGCGCAATCCGCGGAAGTCGCATACCGACGGCGGCCGCTGCATGGGTCCGCCTTCAATCACCGCCGCCAGCTTCGTCCGCCGCGGGCTGCGCCAGCCGGCGACGCGGAAGCGCCAGGGATCGGTCATCCCGTTCAAATCGGCGGGCACATCAAAGACGCGTTCCGGCCAGAGCCGCCGCCACGTTTCCCGTTCGCGCGACTGAATTTGCACCTGCCGGATATCCAGCGCATAAAACTGCGCCGCGTAAGCGCGGTCCAGCGCAATCAGCCCCGGCCCATCAAAAGCGCGCGCCGGATCGGCGAACCGCGCCGCGCAAAAATCCTGGTGGTAAAGCGTAAATTCACGGGGCCCGATGTCCAGGCGCAGGCGGCAATCCGACGCCGGCGGCGTCACGGGCGCGCCGGGCAGGCGCGGCGCGCGCGCCAGGGTGTCAATATTCCCGGCACGATAAACGCCGAAGACGGTTTCCAGCCCCTGATCGCCGCCCCAGGCATGCTGGATGCAATACCCGGCGCGCCGGCGCTCGTCATACCGGAAATAAAAGCGCAAGGCGCACCGCGCGCTGTACGAATCGCTGCGCGCCGTCAGCGCCACTTGCGCCGTCCGCAACGGGGGCGCCGGCGGGAAATGCAGATTGCCGGGGAACAGGATGCGCAGGGCGCCGCCGCGGATTTCCGCCAGATCGTGGGACAAATCGGCATGGCGTTCAATCGCCCATCCCTGCGGGGCCGCTCCATCCAGCTGGGCGCGGAAATCATCCTGATAAATCATCTTGCCTGATGCCGCTGATTGCCGGGATAGTTTTTTCATGGGTAATCCTTTGCGCCTTAAACTACGGCAGCGGCCAAAAAAAACAAGCAAATTTGCTTGTCATACCGGCCGCCTTCCGGCTAAAATTCGCCGCTGATGATTTTTAAGATTGAAGCCGGCTGCGGCGCCGCGGTTCTTGCAGCCGGCAATGATGGTTGATTCCGTATCATATGCCAAGCAAAAAAATCCTGCCGCCCGCCTGGATAATCATATCCTTCGTTATCGTCATGCTGGCCCTGTCCGCCGCCGCGGGCTGGTACTACCAGCATGAAAAAAACATGATCCGTCAACGGGCCGTGGATCATTTAACATCCATCGGACGCCTGAAGGCCGATCAAATCACCGCCTGGCGCAAGGAACGGCTGGCCGACGCCGCCGTCCTGGCCAAGGGCGTTGTGCTGACCGATAACATTGTCCAGTTTCTGGCCGGGCCCGGCGCAGAACAAGTCCGGAAATTGAAATCCGGGCTGAACCATTACAAGGATCATTACCATTACTCCGATGTGCTGCTGTTGGACGCGCAGGGCGCTTGCCGGCTCAACCTCTCGGGCAGGCAGATGGCGGCGGACAAATTCCGGCAGGCGCTGGCGCCCGCCTTTGAAACGCGGCTGCCTTACCTGACCGATCTGCACGCCGACCAGGATATTCCCGCCACGCATGTCGGCGCGATCGCCCCCATTTTCGCCGGGGACGATCCGGACGCGGAGCCATTGGGCGCGGTCATCCTGGTCAGCGATGCCGATCAATACCTCTATCCGCTGTTGCGCGCCTGGCCCGCTCCCAGCGCAACCGCCGAAACCATCATCTGCCGCCGGGAAGGCGGAGAGGTGTTGTTCCTTACGCCGCTGCGGCATCTAGCGGATTCAGCCCTGCGCCTGCGCATCCCGCTGACCCATACGAACACGCCGGCGGTCCGAGCGGCCATGGGCCATGCAGGCGTCGCGGCGGGAGTGGACTACCGCGGCGCCAGGGTTTTGTCATACGTGACCGCCATATCCAACACGCCCTGGCTGCTGGTGGCCAAGCAGGATGAAGCGGAAATTTTCGCCGATTGGCGATACCGCAGCCGTATGATACGGGGAACTTTCCTCGCATGCGCCATCGGCATCATCGGCATTCTGGCAGCCGCCTGGCAGCGAAACAACAAGGCGCATTACCGCGCCCTGTACCAAGCCGAAGCCCGCCGGCGCGCCGCCGCGGAAGAGGAAGCCATCATCCTGCGGGCCATCGGCGATGCGGTCATCGCCACCGGCAAGGACGGCCGGGTCAACCTGATGAACAGCGCGGCCGGGGAGCTCACCGGCTGGAGCGAGGATGCGGCCCGCGGCCAGCCCCTGGCGAAGGTGTTTAACATCATCAGCGAAGAAACCAGGAAGCCGGCGGAAAACCCGGTGACGCGAGTGCTGCGCGAAGGCGTAATCGTCGGCCTGGCCAATCACACCCTGCTGATCTCCAGGGACGGCCGGGAGCGGCCTATCGCCGATTCCGCCGCGCCGATTTTCGATGAAAAGGGCGGCATAACCGGCGTGGTGCTGGTGTTTCGCGACAAGACCGCCGAATGGAACTACCGGGCGCTTTTCGAGAAAATGCTTGATGGATTCGCCGTGCACGAATTGATCTGCGACGCCGCCGGCCGCCCCGCGGATTACCGTTTCCTGGAAGTCAACCCCGCCGCCGAACGCATGCTGGGCCGGCCCGCCGGCGAAATCATCGGCAAAACGGTACGGCAGTTGCTTCCCACAATCGAGCCCTACTGGATAGAAATGTACGGCCGCGTGGCGCAAACCGGCGTCCCTGCCCACTTCGAATACTTTGCGGAGCCATTGAACAAGTATTTCGAGGTCTCGGCTTTCCGCACCCATGCCCATCAATTTGCCGCCATCTTCCAGGATATCACCGTGCGCCATCAAACCGCGCAGGCGCTGCAGGACAGCGAACGCCGGCACCGGTCGCTCACCGACGACGTGCTGGACAACACGGAAGTCGGCATCATCATCCTGGACAGCCGGTTCAACGTGGTTTTGCTCAACCATGCCATCGAGCGTTTCTTCGGACTGCGGCGGGAACAGACCGTCGGGAAAAGCAAGCGACAGCTCATCCAGGAACGGATTGCCGGCATCTTCGAAAATCCGGAGGAATTCAAAGTCCGGCTCTTCGCCACGTATGACAACAACACCTATGTTGAAAAATTTGAATGCCGGGTTATGCCCGAAGGGACGCGTGAAGGGCGCTGGCTCCAGCATTGGAGCAAACCGATCAATACCGGGCTGTATGCCGGCGGCAGGATCGAGTATTACTATGACATTACCGAACTTAAGCAGGCGGAAGAAGAGCAGCGGCGGCTGTTTTCAGCGATTGAACAAAGCGGCGACATCGTCGTTATCACCGATCCGGAAGGCAAGATCCAGTACGTCAACCGCACCTTCGAGAAAGTCACCGGCTACAGCCGCGCGGAAGTCCTGGGCAAGAATCCGCGCATCCTGAAGAGCGGCAAGCAGGACGATGAATTTTACCGCAAGATGTGGTCTCAAATCACGGCGGGCAAGGTATTTCGCGCGCGCATGATCAACAAGACCAAGCACGAAACGTTGTACACGGAGGATGCCACCATTTCTCCGGTTTTCGAAAAAACCGGGAAAATCGTGAATTACGTGGGCGTCAAGCGCGATGTGACGGAACGCCTCTCGATGGAAGTGCAACTGCAACAGGCGCAGAAAATGGAGCTGGTCGGCCGGCTGGCCGGGGGAGTGGCCCACGATTTCAACAACATGCTCGGCGCCATCCTGGGGAATGCGGAATTAGTCCTGGAGCAAACGCCGGCGGATTCCCCGGCTTACCCGGAAATCCAGGAAATCATCGCCGCCGCCCGGCGCTCGGCGGACATCACACAGCAGCTGCTGGCCTTTGCCCGCAAGCAGATAACCTCGCCCAAGGTAATGGAATTGAACGATACCATCGCCGGCATGCTCAAGATGCTGAAACGCCTGATCGGCGAGAATATTGAACTGGCCTGGCTGCCTGCCGGGACCAGATGCGTGGTGAAACTCGATCCGTCGCAGCTCAGCCAGGTGCTGGCCAATCTTTGCATCAACGCGCGGGATGCCATCCGGGATGTGGGAAAAATCATCATTGCAACCGGCAAAGTCCGGCTGGACCGGCAATTCTGCGCCAGCCACCCGGGCGCCTCGCCCGGCCCGCACGTGCTGCTGAAAATCAGCGACAACGGCGCCGGCATGGATGCCGAGATGATGTCCCACCTCTTTGAGCCGTTTTACACAACCAAGGAAGTCGGCCGCGGCACCGGCCTGGGCCTGGCCACGGTGCATGGCATTGTGACGCAAAACCACGGAATTATTTTAGCGGATAGCCGGCCGGGCGTGGGCACCACTTTCCAGATTTACTTCCCTTGCCAGGCCGACGCGGCGGTGGACCCGCCGGCGCCCCCGCCGCCGGATTTGCCGCGGGGCCAGGGCGAGACTATCCTGCTGGTGGAGGATGAAATCGCCGTGCTGCGTCTGGCGCAGACCATGCTGAGCCGGATGGGGTACCGGGTGCTGACGGCCGCCGATCCTGAAATCGCGCTGAAACTTGCCGAAAAACATGCCGGCTCGATCAACGTCCTCATGACGGATGTAGTCATGCCCGGGATGAACGGCCGGGACCTGGCGGCCAGGATTGCCGCAATATCACCCGGACTAAAATGCCTGTTCATGTCCGGCTATACGGCCGATACCATCGCCCACCATGGGTTGCTGGATCAGAATGTCTTTTTCATTCAGAAGCCGGTTTCGCGGCAGGAGCTGGCGGCCGCCCTGCAAAAGGCGCTGGCGGCAACCTAGCCTGGGCGTATGGAACTTGCGCGGCGCCGCATATTTGATTTGCGCAGCTGACGGGATTTTGTTAACGTGCGAGGCTGTTTTGATGAACCTTCAAACAGCCCGACCATGGCATATCGTTTAGAAATCGGCCCGCGTCCCGGCGCGTCGGATACGCGCGGCGCCCTGGCGTCACGCCAGGCGCTGACGGCCCTGGGATTGCGCCTGGCCGCCATCCACACCCGCGCGGTGTATATCATAGACGCCGTCCTGACGGCAACGGAACAGGAAACCGTCCGCCGGGAATTTACCGATGCCGTGGTGGAAATTTCCGCCGTGGGGCGGCTCGCGCCGCCGCGCCGGTTCGACTGGCTGATCGAAGTGGGCTTCAAACCCGGCGTAACGGACAATGTCGGCAATACGGCGCGCTGCGCGCTGCGCGACATTCTGGGCCGCGATTTGCCGGAATCCGCCCGCGTGCACACGGCCACGCAATATTTCATCGCTTTCCCCCCCGGCGCCGGCGGGCCGCGGCAGGCGCGGCAACTGGCGGAAAACTTGCGGGCCAATCCCCTGATTCACAGCATCGCCCTGCACGCCGCCGCGGACTGGCGGCGGCAACCGCCGGACAATGCCGCGCCGCCACGGCACGATCATCAGCCGCTGGAAGTCAAAACCTTTGATTTAAGCGGTTCGGACGATTATCTGCGGGAGTTCAGCCGCAAGCATATCCTTTCCTGCAGCCTGGCGGAGATGCATGCCATCCGCGCCTATTTCCGCCGGCCGGCGGTCCGCCGGGCGCGCCGGGCGCTGGGCCTGCCGGCCGATCCGACCGACGTGGAAGTGGAATGCCTGGCCCAGAGCTGGTCGGAACATTGCAACCACAAGATTTTCGCCGCGCAAATTGATTACTGCGACGAGCGCGGCCGCCGTCAAAGCATCAAGTCGCTGTACCGGACATACATCCAGCGTTCCACGAAGCAGATCGCCCGCCGGCGCAACTGGCTGGTGTCGGTGTTCACCGACAATGCCGGCGTCATCCGTTTTACGCGGAAGCATCACCTGGTTTACAAGGTGGAAACCCATAACAGCCCCTCCGCGCTGGACCCTTACGGCGGCGCCATGACCGGCATTGTCGGCGTCAACCGCGACCCGATGGGCACCGGCATGGGCGCCGCCCTGCTCTGCAATATCTGGGGCTATTGCCTCGGGTCGCCTTTCTACCGCGGGCATTTGCCGGCCGGCTTGATGCATCCGCGGCGCATCCGCGACGGCGTGCATCAGGGCGTGATAGAAGGCGGCAACCAGAGCGGCATTCCCTGGATGCGGGGCTGGGAATTTTTCGACGACCGATTCATCGGCAAACCCCTGATATTCTGCGGCACGGTCGGGCTGCTGCCGGTAAACGTCAACGGCCGGCCGTCGCAGCGTAAGGAAGTCCGTCCCGGCGACCTCCTGGTGATGATGGGCGGGCGGATCGGCAAGGACGGCATTCACGGCGCAACCTTTTCCTCCGGGGAATTGCAGGAAGATTCGCCGGCCCAGGCGGTGCAAATCGGCGATCCAATCACGCAGCGCAAAATGTACGAATGCCTGTTGGAAGCGCGGGACCGGGGTTTGTACCGCTGCATCACCGACAACGGCGCGGGCGGCTTAAGCTGCTCGGCCGGCGAAATGGGGCGGTTATCCGGCGGAGTTGAACTGGACCTTGCGCGCGCGCCGCTGAAATACCAGGGCTTGCAACCCTGGGAAATCCTGCTTTCCGAGGCCCAGGAGCGTATGACGCTGGCCGTGCCGCCGAATCGCGTCCGGGCGCTGCTGCGGCTGGCGCGACGGCGCGACGTGGAGGCCACGGTCCTGGGCCGGTTTACCGACAGCGGCGTGTTTCTAATCCGGCACGGCGCCCGAACAGTCGGGCGCCTGGATTTGCGTTTTCTTTACGGCGGCTGCCCGACCATGCGCCTGGCAGCGCGCTGGCGCCCGCCCCGCAGGAAGCCGCCGCGCCGTCCGGCCCCGGGACGGCGCGACCGGGAGCTGCGGCAACTGCTGCAATCCCTGAATCTCTGTTCCCGCGAATTTAAAAGCCGGCAATACGACGGGGAAGTCAAGGGATTAAGCGTAGTCAAACCGTTTATCGGCGTCCATTGCGATATGCCCGCGGACGCCACCGTGATGCGCACGGATTACCTCAGCCCGGAAGGCATCGTGCTGGCGGAGGGGATCAACCCTTTTTATTCCGAGATTGACACCGGCGCCATGGCGGCGGCGGTGGTGGATGAAGCCGTGCGCCGGGCCGTCAGCGCCGGCGCGGATCCCGACCATCTGGCCGGCCTGGATAATTTCTGCTGGCCGGACCCGGTGCAATCCCCGAAAATCCGCGACGGCCAATACAAGCTGGCGCAGCTGGTGCGCGCCTGCCAGGCGCTGTACGACACTACCATCGCCTTCGATGTGCCCTGCATTTCCGGCAAAGACAGTTGTAAGAACGATTCCACGCGGGGCGGCCGGCTGATTTCCATCCCGCCGATTCTGCTGTTTTCCACAATCGGAAAAATCGCCGATGTGCGGCGGGCGGTTACCATGGACGTCAAGCAGCCGGGAGACCTGGTGTATATGGCCGGCATGACCGCCCCGGAACTGGGCGCTTCCGCCTTTTACCGGTTGCTGGCCGAGCAGCAGGGGCGTCCGGCCAGCATTGGCGGCCGCCTGCCGGGCCTCGACGCCGCCATGGCCCGGCGCACTTACGGGGCAGTCCACCGGGCCATCCAAGCCGGACTGCTGCGATCCTCTCACACCCCTACCCGCGGCGGCCTGGCCGCAGCGCTGGCATTCACCGCCTTGGGCGGCGACCTCGGCCTGGAAATCAACCTGGACAACCTGCCCGCCGCCGGCCGCCTGTCGCCGGATGAAAAACTGTTTGCGGAATCCAACAGCCGGTTTATCATTACCGCCGATCCCGGCCAGGCCGCGCGTCTGGAAACGATTTTCAAGGGCGTGCCGTTCGCCCGGCTGGGCCGGGTCATGCGCCGGAAAATCCTGGACGTGCGCGGCGGCGGCGGGATTCTCCTGCTTTCCAGGCTCAGCGATTTGCGCCGGGCTTTCAAACAAACGTTGCACGGACTATGAAACACCGCCAACCCAGAGTCCTGATCGTCACCGGTTACGGCGTGAACTGCGAAGCCGAATCGGCTTACGCCTGGGAATTGGCCGGCGCCCGCCCCGTCCAAATGCACTTGAACGATTTGCTGGCAGCGCCCCGCCGGCTGGAGCTTTACCAGGCGCTGATGTTCATCGGCGGCTTTTCGTTCGGCGATCACATGGGGTCGGGCCATGTGCTCGCGTTGCGCTGGCGGCATTGTCTGCGGGATGAATTATGCCGCTTCCTCGCGCGCGGGCGGCTGGCGCTGGGAATCTGCAACGGTTTTCAGGTCATGGTTAAACTGGGATTATTGCCGGGCCTGGATGCCGGCGCCCGGCCGGGGGCCAAGCCGAAGGCGCAGGCCCGCCGGCTGAAACAGCAAGTTGCGCTCACCCATAACCAATGCGGCGTTTTCCAGAATTTCTGGGTAACGCTGCAGTTTGATCCGCGCAGCCCATGCGTTTTCACGCGCGGACTGGATCGCATGGAAATGCCGATCCGGCACGGCGAAGGGCGCTTTTTCGCGCCAACGCCCGGGTTGCTGAAGGAATTGGAAAGCCGCGGATGCGTTCCCTGCCGGTACGCGCATCCGCGCACCGGACGGCCGGCGATGCGCTACCCGTACAATCCCAACGGTTCCCAACGGGCGATTGCCGGAGTATGCAGTCCGGATGGCCGGGTATTCGGAATGATGCCCCATCCGGAAGCCTATTTATTTCCCGAGAACCATCCCCAATGGCCGCGCCAGAAGATCGCCGGCGCACTGCCGCGCCATGGCGCCGGCCTGGCTGTTTTCAGAAACGCGGTGGAATACCTCCAATGATCGCCATCGTTGATTATCGCGCCGGGAATCTCACCAGCGTGCGCCTGGCTTTCGAAGCGTTGCGGACGCCGGCCATAGTCGCCCGCTCTCCGGCAGCCCTTTTAAGCGCCGAGCGGGTGGTCTTCCCCGGCGTGGGCGCCGCCGGCGCCGCGATGGCCAACCTGCGGCGTCTCGGCCTGGCGGAGCCCCTGCGGGAGACCGCGCTCCGCGGCACGCCCTTCCTGGGCATTTGCCTGGGCGCGCAGATTCTCTTTGATTTTCTGGAGGAGGACGGCGGTGTTCCGGGCCTGGGCCTGCTGCCCGGCGCGGTAAAAAAATTCACACCGGCCGACCGCCGCGACAAAGTGCCCCAAATCGGATGGAATGCCGTCCGATGGCAAAGGCCCCACCCGCTTTGCGCGGGCATTGAAAGCGGCAGCGAATTCTATTTCGTCCACAGTTATTACATCGCCCCCGGCCGGCCGGAAGACGCGCTCGGCATCGCCGATTACGCCGGCGTGAATTTTGCCGCCATGGCGGCGCGCGGCAATCTGGCTGCCGTGCAGTTTCATCCCGAAAAATCCGGCCGCATCGGCATGCAATTGCTGGAAAATTTTATCCGCTGGACTCCCCATGCTGACTAAAAGAATCATACCCTGCCTGGACGTCCGGGGCGGCCGGGTAACCAAGGGCGTCAGATTCCAGGACAATATAGCCCTGGGCGACCCGGTGGAAATGGCCGCCGCCTACAGCGCCAACGGTTGCGACGAGCTGGTTTTTTACGACATTGCCGCCTCCGCCGAACGATGCCCGATTGACCTGGCCATGGTGCAGGCGGTCGCGCGCGCCATTCACATACCTTTCGCCGTCGGCGGCGGCATCGGCGGCCTGGACGACATGGAACGCGTGCTGCTGGCCGGCGCGGAAAAAATTTCCGTCAACTCGCTGGCCGTGCGATCGCCCCGGATAATCGCCGCAGGCGCGCGCGCTTTCGGCTCGCAATGCATCGTGCTGGGGATGGACCCGGTCGGCGCGCCGGGCGATCCGCGTTTCCCGAGCGGCTATGAAATCACCATCCGCGGGTTCCGCGAACGCACGGGGCTTGACGCCCTGGAATGGGCTAAACGCGCGGCCGGCCTGGGCGCGGGCGAGATCGTCGTCAATTCCGTGGATGCCGACGGCACGCGCGCCGGGTATGAATTGCGGCTGACCCGGATGATTGCCGAAGCGGTGAACGTGCCGGTGGTGGCTTCCGGCGGCGCCGGGCGCCCGGAACATCTGGCGGCCGCCTTCCGCGAAGGCGGCGCGGACGCGGCCATCATCGCCGGCATCCTGCATACCGGCGAATACACCATTGCCGGCATCAAGCAGGCGCTGGCGGCCGGCGGCATTCCGGTGCGCCTGAAATGGTGAACCCGCATCCATTGAAGGTCTGCGGTTTCCGGGCGGCGCCGCGCCGCGGCGCCGCTACAGCAGACACCGACTCCCGATATTGGCCGGGGCATCTTTGACCGGTCTTTCAGGCATGGCCCCATTGTGGACAAGCATATTGCGGCGGCATGATGTTGCCGGGATCAACGGTTGCTGCAATCACCATTCCGGCCCTAGCCCCAACAAATTGTGATTGCATCCGCGCCGTACACTTGATATGGTGCACTCGGATTCATAAAAAAACCGCCGCCGGGCGGATGCGGCGGGAATTTTCAAGCGGAGCATGGCACAGTGTATCTAAAAGCTTTGGAATTGGTTGGTTTCAAAAGTTTCGCGGATCGGACCCGACTGGAGTTTAATCCCGGCATGACGGCCATAGTCGGGCCGAACGGCTGCGGCAAAAGCAACGTTTCCGACGCCATCCGCTGGGTGCTGGGGGAACAGAGCGCCAAGCTCCTGCGCGGCTCGAAGATGGAAGACTGCATCTTTAACGGCACGGACAACCGCAAACCGCTGGGGATGGCGGAAGTCAGCCTGATCCTGGCCGACTGCGAACAGACACTGGGCACGGAATACAACGAGATTACCGTCACGCGGCGCGTTTTCCGTTCTGGCGAAGGCCAGTATTTCATCAACAAAACGCCCTGCCGCCTGCGCGACATACAACGCCTGTTCATGGACACGGGCATCGGCACCAGTTCCTACTCGCTCATGGAACAAGGCCGCATTGACCTGATCCTGAGTTCCCGCCCGGAAGACCGGCGGGAGGTATTCGAAGAAGCCAGCGGCATCACCAAGTACAAATCCGACAAGCGCGAAGCCCTGCGCAAGCTGGAGCAGACGGAAGCCAACCTGCTGCGTTTGGCCGACATCATCAAGGAAGTGCGCCGGCAAATCATTTCCCTGCAGCGCCAGGCCGGGAAGGCGGCGCGGTACAAGAAACACCAGGAGGAATTGCGCCGCCTGGATATTTTCGTCTCGCGCGAAAAACTGAAAGGCATGGACGCCGAACGGATGGACAACGAGCGGCGGTTGGAATCCATCCGGGGGGAACTGGCCCGGCGCCAGCAATCCATCCGCCAGCAGGAAAACCTCGTCGCGTCCATGCGCGAGCGGATGGAAAAGGCCGAAGACGAAGCGGGCGGAGCGCAGCAGGACTTGATGGAACTGACCCGCCAGCGCGACCGCGCCCGCCAGGTGATGGAACACAGCGAACGCCGCATCCGGGAGTTGGAAGCGCAATGCGCCCGTGACGCCGACGACACCGCCGGCGCCGGCAGCGAACTGCAGCAGACGCAGAAGGAACTGGATGAATCGCAGCAGCGGCTGGCGGCGGCGGAAAGCGAGTTTGCCGCCGCGCAGACAGAGCTGCAGGCGCAGGCCCGGAAGCTGGCCGGCCATGAAAAAATGATCGCCGCCGCCAAGCAGGCGGTCACACAATTGCTCGCCGAATCCATGGAACTGGAAAACCGGCTGGCGCAGATTCAGAACGAACTGCACAAGCTGGAGAACGAGGACCGCAATATCGCCAGCCGCCGGGAACGCTGCGCCGCCGAGCAGGAAAACCTGAAATTGCTCTTGCACGGACATCAGCAGCGCGTTGCGGAATTAAAGCAAATCCGCGCCGAATCGCAAGCCGCCCAAACGCAAGCCGCCCGGGCGCTGGACGCAAAGCAAGCGGAAACCGCGGAGCGGCAAAACCGGATGCGCCAGTCGGAAAAGGCGCTTGCCGAATTGCGCGCGGAACGCGCCGCCGCGGCGGCGCGCCTGGAAATGCTGGAGCGCAATCTCAAGGCCAAAAGCGGCTTTACCCAAAGCGCCCGGCGCCTGCTGGACGCCAAGCTGGCGGCGCCCCTGCAGCAGAAAGTGCTGGGCGCCTTAGCCGGCCAAATCGAAACCGCTCCCGAATACCGGCTGGCCCTGGAAACCGCGCTGCGCGCCTGGCTGGACGCCATCGTGGTGCAGGATTTGCCGGCCGCCCTGGCATGCCTCCGTCAAATCGAACCCGAAGCCAGGGATGCGCTGCGCCTGCTGGCGGCCGCGGCGCCGGCCGCGGCGTCTCCCGTCAAGTTGCCGGCCGGCGCCGTCATGCTGCGCCCGCACGTATCGTCCCCGGCCGCCGTGGCGCCGCTGCTGGATCGTTTACTGGCCGGCGTGGCGGTGGTGGACGACCTTGGCGCGCTGCCCGGTGAGATTCCGCCGCATGCCGTATACGTCACCCGGCGTGGCGCGCTGATCCGCGGGGACGGCTGTCTGGAAATTCACCGCGGCGACGCCCAGCAATCCAGCCCGCTGGCCAACAAGCATCTCCTGGCCCGGCAGCGCGAACTCCTGGCCGACGCCGACGCGCAAATGGCGGAGCGCCGCCTGGAATGGGACGGCTGCTCCGCGGACTGCCAGGCGCTGGAAAAGGAATTGCAGGAATTGCGCGCCGCCTTAACGGAAAAACAGCAGATTCTGGCCCGCCAGGACGGCGAATTCCAACTGGTGGAGAAACAGGCGGACCAGGTGCGCCAGAACCTGGAAACCGTGGCCTGGGAAATGCGCGAACTGGAAAAACAGGGCAATTCCGCCGACGCCAAGAGCGCCCTGATTGAAGAAACCGATCAAATCCGCAGCCGCCGGCAGGAAATCCGCCGTCAGATTGGCGCCAAACAACAGGAGCAGGACCGGCTCGAACAGGAACACAAAAAGCTGGCCGCCGATGTGACCGCCGCCCAGGTGCGCTTTGCCAAGCAGGAAGAAGCGCGCGCCTTTATCCGCGCCCGCCGCCAACCGCTGGCCGAACGGGCGCTGCAACTGCAAAAAACCATTGACGAACGCCAGGCGCGCCAGGCGGCCTGCCGCGCGGAAATCGCCGGCGGGCGCGAAGAATTGCTCAAGGCCCGGAAGGCATTGCCGGACTTGGAGGAAAAGATCGGGCAGCATAACGCCCGCCTGTCGGAAATCCACGCCCAGCGCGAACAGATGCAAGCCGCCGCGCGGACCGCCGAAGGCCAGTTGCATCAATTGCGGGAAGAGCTGGATACGCTCAGCCGGCAGGAAAGCGAAACCAACGGCAAATGCGTTGAACAGCGCATGCAGCGCCAATACCTGCTGGAGCGCGTCACCGGCGAATACCGCATATCGGCCGACGCCATCCAGGTTGAACCGGAGCCGGAATGGCCGGACCAGCAGCGGCCCGAGATGGAAAACCTGGAACTTGCAATCGCCGAGCTGCGCGCCAAGCTGGAAAGCATGGGCCCCGTCAACACCGATGCCATCGCCGAATACAAGGAGCAGGAGGAACGCTACCAGTTTCTCAACAGCCAGCAGGATGATTTGCTGAAATCCAAGCAACAGCTGCTGGAAATGATCAAGACCATCAACCAGACCACCACCGAAATGTTCGCCAAGACCTTTGCCGCCGTCAACGACAATTTCCAGGCGATGTTCAAGCAATTATTCGGCGGCGGATCAGCCAAACTGATGCTGACCGACGACGAGGATATCCTCGATTGCGGAATTGAAATCATCGCCCGGCCGCCGGGCAAAAAACTGCAAAGCGTTTCCCTGCTGTCCGGCGGCGAGCGCACGATGACGGCGGTCGCATTGTTGTTCGCCATTTTCATGGTCAAGCCCAGCCCGTTTTGCGTGCTGGACGAACTGGATGCGGCCCTGGATGAATCCAACATCCACCGTTTTATCAAGGTGCTGCAAGGCTTTATTGCCCAGTCGCAATTCATTGTCATCACCCACAACCGCGCCACCATCAGCGCCGCCAATGTGCTTTACGGCGTCACCATGGCCGAAACGGGAATCTCCAGGATCGTTTCCATGCGGTTCGTGGATCACTCGGGCAAACTGGAGCCGGCGGAAGCGTCCGCCGCCAAGGAAGCCGTTCCGGAGGCGCCCGCCCCCGCGCCGGCCGGCGCCGCGGCCGCCGGCCGGTAATGTCCGCCGGGGCCTGGAAGTTGACCCGCCTCCCCGTTTCAGGCGCCGGTTTGCCGGACCGCCTTTTCCAGGGCCCGGAGGCATTTTTCATTTTCCGGGCGGGTGCCCAGGCTGATGCGCACATGCCGGGGCAACTGATAGCCGTTCAACGGACGGACAATGACGTGTTCCCGCTGCATGGCCTGAAACACCGCGCGGCCGTCGCCGACATCCACCATGATGAAATTTACCACGGACGGCACATAGCTCAGCCCCAGCCGGTCCAATCCGGCCATCATGAACGGCAATTCCGTCCGGACCAGCTCCTGGAAACGCCGCACATGCTCGTCATCGTCCAAGGCGGCCAGCGCGGCTTCCAGCGCCAGCACATTGACGTTAAAAGGCTGGCGGATTTGGTGCATCAGCCGGATGCCCTGCTCCGAGGCCACGCCGTACCCGATGCGCAGACCCGCCAGGCCGTGGCTCTTGGCAAAAGTGCGCAGCAGGATCACCCGGCGTCCCTCGCGGACATAGCGCAGGGAATCCGGCCGGCAGGCCGGCGGCAGCAGATCAATATAAGCTTCATCCAGGCAAACCGCCACATGCGGCGGCAGGCGTTCCACAAAGCGGTCCAAATCCGGATTCGCCACCATGGTGCCCGTCGGGTTGTTGGGATTGGAAATGAAAATCACCTTGGTGCGCGGAGTAACCGCCCGCAGCATGGCGTCCAGGTCATGCGTGTAATTGATCATCGGCACGGCGGTCACTTTGGCCTGGAACATCCCGGCAATCAGGCGATAAATCGCAAAAGCCCGGTCCGCCACCACGACTTCGTCGTCCGGCGACAGAAAAACATGGCCGATGAATTCCAGGATTTCGTTGCTGCCATTGGCGACAATCAATTGCCCGGGGCTCACGCCTAATTTCTGCGCCAGCGCCCGGCGGAGATAAAACGCGCTGCCGTCGGGGTAATAATGCATGCGGTCCGCCGCCGCCCGCACCGCCGCCATCGCCTTCGGGGACGGCCCCAGCGGGTTTTCATTCGAGGCCAGTTTGACGATGGGCGACGCATCCGGCAGACCCAGTTCCCGCGCCAATTCCTCCACCGGCCGGCCCGGCTCGTAAACTCCCAGTTTTTGCAACCATTGCTTGGCGATATTGCGCATGCGCTGCCATCCTATCGAATTAATGCTTTCCTGAAATTCAGTCGTCCCGCCAAAAAGCCGGGGTTTTGGGTTTGAATTATATAACCTGAAGGTTGCGGCGTGCAAGCGCAATATTCGTTTTTAGTCTTTGAAAGTCCGGCAAATCATGTCATATTGCTGCTGTTTCTGACGCCAATAACTGCCAGCATGACTCCGCCGGTCCCGCCGCCGCCGCGGATGCTGTTGCCCGGCCTGGCGGCCGCCGCCCGGCTGGCGGCTTTCGCGGCCGGCGGCGCCCGGCGGCGCGCCGGGCACCGTCCGGGCGCGCTGCATGCCGTGCCGGTAGGATTTCTGGGAGTCTGCGCCGCCGGCGCTGCAGATCCGGCCGGCGACGATTATATCCTGGACCGTTTGAACGAACTGGGAATCCGCCATGTCCGCCTGGACCTGACCTATTCCGCCGGCGGCGGGTGCCAGCCGCGTCTGCTGGACAAGCTGCTGCAGCATGATTTCCAAGTATGTCTGCACCTTGTGCAACCCCGCGCGGAAGCCCGTTTAATGTCGCGGAACGGGCCGGCGGCCGCGGCGGCGGCGGAACGCTGGCGGGCATTTGTGGATGAAACCCTGGCGCGCTGGGGCGGCGCCGCCGCCTGCGCGGAGGTGGGCGCCACCTGCAACCGGCGCAAATGGTCCGGGCAAACCCTGGCCGCTTTCACGCATGCCTGGCAGATCGCCTGGAACATTGCCCGCGCGCGCGGCGTGCAAATCATCGGCCCGAATGTCACGGATTTCGAGCCGGTGTACAATTTCCTGCTGCTGGACCGCCTGCGCCGCCTGGGCTGCCCGCCGGAGGCGCACACCGACAACCTGTTTGTCGAACGCGCCACGGAACCGGAAAATTTCGATCACAAAATCCTGGGGTACCGGGCGGCGGGCTGGCTGCGCTGCAATTTAATCCGCAAGGCGCGGCTGCTGCAAGCGATCGGCGCCGTTAACGCAGCGCCGGTGTTCATCTGCGCCCACACGGCCTGGAGCCTGCGCCGGATCGCGCGTTTCCTGGATTATATCGAGGAAAAACAGGCGGATTACCTGGCGCGGTACCTCCTGCTGGCGGCATCCTCCGGCGCTTTGGAGCGGGTTTACTGGGGCCCGCTGATCGGCCAGCGGGAGGGATTGATTGACGACGGCACGTCCGAGTATCCCGATCCGCCGCACGTCACGCTGTACCCGCAAGCCCGCGGCAAGCCGGCGGATTACCGCGTGCGGCCGGCATTTCACGCAATGGCCGCCGTCCGGAACTTGCTGCAAGGCGCCGTTTTTGTAAAGGCGCACACCCCCGGGCCGGATTTGGAAATACTGGAATTCAAAGGATCGGACGGCGCAATCCGCCACGCGGTATGGACCGCCAACGGGCGCTGCGCCGCGTCGGATGCCTGCTATCATCCAGCCGCGCTGGCATCCGCCGCCTGCGACGACCGCGATGGCCGGCGGATGTCCGCCGCGCCCGCATTTTTCGGTGAAAGCCCGACTTATCTGACCTGGCAACAGTTGCCGCCGGCGCTGCTCCTCCCCAAGCCCGCGCCGGCCGGCTGGCGCCTGGCTTGGCATCACCGCCGCGCCGGCAGCCCTGCGCTGCTGCACTCCGCCGCCTGGCAGGGAATCTACCAGACCCGCGCCGATGACGGCGCGGCGGTTGATCCGGCGGCCCTGCTGAATGCCGTTACGCCCAAGGAAAACGGCCTGATGCTCCGCGCCGGCCGCAATCGCGTCTGGAGCGTTCCGGCGCCTTGGGCGCCGCAAACCCGCATCGTCATCAAACAATTCAAGGTTCCCGGGTTATGGCGGCGTTGTTTGGACTGGCGCAAGCCTTCCAAGGCGATGCGCAGCTGGAATGGCGCACAGGAACTGCTGCGGCGCGGCCTGGCTACCCCCGCCCCGCTGGCTTGTCTCCTGCCCGGCCGCCCCGGCCAACCGGCATTTTATATTTGCGCCGATTTCCGACCCGCTTACTCCGTCCGCGATATTTTTACCGCCCTGTCGCGCAACACCCGCGCAGTCCCGGAGATGGATCCGTCCGACTGGTATGCGTCCATTGCCGGGTTCCTGACGCGGATGCACGATCGCGGCGTATATTTCCGCGACCTATCCGCCGGCAACCTGCTGTTGCGGCGCGGCCCCGGCGGAAAGGTTTTCGAATATGCATTGATTGACACCGCGCGGGCGAGATTTTATCCATGGCCGCTGCCTGTAAGGCAGCGCCTGGCGGATTTGAAACGCATTTGCCATCCCCTGTCCTGGCCCGGCCGGCGCGCGTTGCTGACATCCTACATGCGCGCGATTGGCCGGCCGTTCCGATCATGGATGTTGCTGCCGCTGCTGGCGTACGATTGGAAGCACAGGCTGAAACATGCGGTTAAGCCTTTGCGGCGGATTGGATGGTGACTGAACGGCGTGCCGCGCCGAAGCCCGGCACAGGCGGGCTTGATTCATGCTGCATAAACTCCACATTCCAGCCCTGCTGGCGGCCCTGCTGGCTGCCGGACCCCTGTACTTGTTCGGCACGTTCAAGCACGACCTCTGGCGGCCGGCGGAAGCCCGGGAAGCGGGCATTGCCTGGAAAATGCTGGAAAACGGCGACTGGTCTGCCACCTACCTGAACGAAGACCTGTTCCTGGAAAAGCCTCCGCTTTACACCTGGACCATCGCCGGGTGCCTGAAAATCTTCGGACGCCGGGATTGGGCGGCACGGCTGCCCGCCTTTTTATTTACCCTCGGCACTTTGGCGCTGGTGTTTTACCTGGCGCGCACCCGGCTTTCCTCCCTGGGGGCGCAGGGCGCGCTGATCAGCCTGGCCACCATGGCCTTGTTTCTGGAAGTCAACCATGGAGCGATGATTGACAATGGCCTGATGTTTTTCATCAGCCTGGCCATGCTTGCATATTACCGGCTGCAGGCAGGCGCGGCCCGGCCGCGCGCCTGGGCCGCGCTGTTTTACGCCGCGCTGGCGCTGGCCTTCCTGACGAAGGGCGGCATCGGCCCGGCGCTCGTGCTGGCGGCGGCCGGCGGTTTCACCGCCGCCGGCCGGCGCTGGAAATTCATCCGGGGCCGGGCATACCCGCTGCTGGGCGCCGCCATTCTGCTGATCTTGATCGGCGGCTGGCTGGCGGCGCTCTGGCGCCAGGGCGGCGCGGAATATTTGCGTGTTTTTTTCCTCCGCAACAACCTGGACCGGCTGCTGGGGCGCTATGGCCCGACAGGCGCCTGGCATTATTATATTCCCTATGTTTTCAGCAGCATACTGCCCTGGACCATTCTGCTGCCCGCCGGCATCTGGCATATCCTACGGGAGTTGCGGCAGCCGGCGGCGGCGCCGGAAGCGCGGGATTACTGGCGGTTCATGGCGTGGTGGGCCGGGGCTTTTTTCGCGGTGCTCAGCCTGGCGGGCGGCAAGGACCATCAATACCTGTTGCCTCTGCTGCCGCCGCTGGCGATAGTCTGCGGCGCGTGGATCGAACACACCGTCAAACGCCCCGTCATCCCCCGCTGGGCCATGGCGTTGACCTGGATTTTCACCGCCGCCGCAGCGGCAACCGCGCTGGCCATGCCCTGGCTGCCCTGGCTGCTTGATCCCCGGCATGCCGGCCGGGCGACATGCCACGCGGCCTGGATGCTTTTGCCGGCGTCCGCCGTCGCGCTGGCGGCGTTGGCGCTGGCGCGCCGGCATTGGCGGCGTTACTGGCGCTCGCTGGCCGCTCTGGCCGCAGTCAGCGGATTCACGCTGGGGTTGTTCGTGGAACCGGCGCTGAACCGCGTCAAATCCATCCGCCCCTTGAGCGAGACGCTGCGTGGCAATCTGCCGCCTGACGCCCAATTATGGGGGTACGGCCTGGATGAAAACACCGTGGGCGCGCTGGTCTTCTACGGGCGCCGACACCGCCGGCTGGCGGGACTGGGCGACCATCTGCGGCTCCTGGAAGCCGAGCGGCCCCAAAGGGTGCTGCTGATGGCGCGCCGGCCCGGAAAGCAACCGGACGTCGAGCGGCTGCTGGACACCGGCAAATGGGAAACGCAACTCCACTTCGCCGCCGGCGACCGCTGGTTCTGGCTGATGGCGCCGCATTCGCAATGACCCTGCGCGCGGAGAAGGCGGCCGGCTACCGCTTTTCGCCCTGTTTTTCGTCCGTCAGGCCTTTTTCCTGCATGGCGGCCCGGCGGCTCAGGCGCACCCGGCCGCGCTCGTCAATGCCGATGCATTTCACCCACATCTGGTCGCCCAGTTTGCAGATATCCTCGACCTTGCCCACCCGGAAGTCGGCCAACTCGCTGATATGCACCAAGCCGTCCTTGCCGGGAAAGATTTCCACGAACGCGCCGAATTCCTTAATGCCGGTGACGGTCCCGTTGTAAATCACGCCTTCCTCGGCTTCGGCGGTGATCAGGCTGACTTCACGCAGCGCCATGTCCATGGATTCGCCGTTGGTGCTGAAGATATGGACCGTGCCGTCGTCGTCAATGTCAATCTGCGTGCCGGTAACATCCGTGATGCGCCGGATATTCTTGCCGCCGGGACCGATCAGCAGGCCGATTTTCTCCGGATCAATCTTGACCACCTCGACGCGCGGGGCGTAGGGGGAAAGCTCGGGACGCGGAGCGCTGAGGACGGAGTCCATGAAATCGAGAATTTTCATGCGCGCCGCGTGCGCGCGCTCGAATGCGCCTTCCACCAGGTCCCACGGCAGGCTGTGGAGCTTGAGGTCCACCTGGAACCCGGTGATGCCGTTGCGGGTGCCGGCCACCTTGAAATCCATGTCGCCGCAATGATCCTCGTCGCCGAGAATATCGGTCACCAGCACGGCCCGGCGGTCGTCGGTGAACAAGCCGATGGAAATCCCCGCCACGGGGCGCTGCAGCGGCACGCCGGCATCCATCAACGCCAGGGAGCCGACACAGACGCTGGCCATGGAAGTCGAGCCGTTGGACCCCATGATTTCCGAAACCAGCCGGACGGTATAGGGATACTCCCCCGGCATCATCTGTTCCAGCGAGCGTTCCGCCAGGTTGCCGTGCCCGATTTCGCGGCGGCCGGTCGAACCCAGCCGGCCGACTTCGCCGACGCTGTAAGGCGGGAAATTGTAATGCACCATGAACGCCTTCTCATCCGGGCCTCCCGTGATGGCGTCCATCGCCTGGGCGTCGGACTTGCTGCCGAGGGTCACGATGCCCAGGGCCTGGGTTTCGCCGCGGGCAAAGAGCGCCGATCCGTGCGTGCGGGGAATCAGGCCGACATCCGCGTTTAACGGCCGCAGTTCGTCCAGCGCGCGCCCGTCAATGCGCCGGTTGTTTTCCAGCACATTGCGCCGCACCGTTTCAATTTCCAGGCGGTCGAAGGTCTCGCGGAACTGTTCGGCGGTCATTTCCGGGAAACGCCCCTGCATGGTTTCCTGCAAGGCGGCGCGGATTGCGCCCACCCTCGTCCGGCGATCCAGCTTGCCGGGAATCAGGAGCGCCTCGGCCAATTCCTTGCCGCAGTTTTCGCGCGCCGCCGGCAGCAAGACTTCATCCGGCGGGAGATCCGCCACGACCTTGTCCGGTAGCCCCAGTTTGCGGCGCAACTCGAGTTGCAGGTCAACCAGCGCGCGGCAGGCTTCATGGCCGAACCGCATGGCGGCCACCATGTCGGCCTCGGAAACCTCCCTGGCATCCCCTTCAATCATGATCGGGTTGTCGCGGTCGCCGACATAAATCAGGTCCAGATCGCTGGCGGCGCGCTCTTCGTTGGTGGGGTTCAGCACGAACTTGCCGTCCACGCGTCCGACGCGCACGGCGCCGATCGGGCCGTAAAACGGCAGATCGGAGATCACCAGGGCGGCGCTGGCGGCCAGGATGCTGAGGATGTCGCCGTCATTCTTGCCGTCCGCCGACAGCAGCATGTTGTTGATCTGCACATCGTTGTGATAGCCTTCCTGAAACAGGGGCCGAATCGGGCGGTCGGTGAAGCGGGCCGTCAGGATTTCCTTTTCCGAGGGGCGTGCCTCGCGTTTGAAAAATCCGCCGGGGAATGCGCCCGCAGCGTAAAATTTTTCGCGGTACTCGACCTGCAGGGGAAAATAATCAATGCCTTCGCGGGGAGTTTCCGTGGCGGTGACGGCGGAAAAAACAATGGTTTCACCGAGTTGGACGGTGGCGGCGCCGCGCGCCTGGCGGGCAAGCAGCCCGGTTTCAATGCGGACGGTCTGGCTGCCTATCTGGGTTTCTACTGCGGTTGTGTTTTTCATGCTTGCTCTGCGTTTCCTTGTGTGTTTTTTTGTTTTGTGTTTTTGAATGGTTAAAAGGCGGAAGCGGACCGGTGCTGATGCCGTGTTCCAACCGGCAGGGCAGCCGGCAATCCGGAAAACGGGCGCCGGCGCGCCCAAACGCTTTCAGGGTAGACGTGGCTTTCTCCGGATCGCCAAAACGGCGCCGGATATTCGGTCAGGCAGGGGCGGGGGCCCGGGCATGAGGGAGAGCGGCGCCGACGGGATGACTAATGCCGCAAGTTCAGCCGCTTGATCAGGGATTGGTAACGGTCCTCATTCTTGCGTTTGAGGTAATCCAAAAGGCGCCGGCGGGCATTAACCAGCTTGATCAATCCGTACCGGGAACTATGGTCGGCCGCGTGCGCTTTCAGGTGCTCGGTCAGGCGGTTGATGCGCATCGTCAGCAAAGCCGACTGGACATCGGCCGATCCGCTGTCCTTTTCATGCAATTGAAATTGCTTGCGGAATTGCTCTTTAGTCACTTCTTCCATGCAAACGTCCTTGTAGTGCTTTTCCTGCTGTTTGTTGTTGTTGGGCGGCATTGTAGGAAAAACCCGCGCGCATGTAAAGCATTAAATTGCGGATCATTTCCCGCCGGTGCGGAACCAGGCGCGCACCTTGTTGATATCGCGGACAATCTGGCCGCGCAGTTGCGCCGGCGAGTCGAAGCGGCGTTCCGGGCGCAAACGCCGGAGGAACCCCACCTCCATCTCGCGGCCGTATAGATCCTCGTCGAAATCCAGTATATGCGTCTCCACCAGCAGCGGCACCGGCACGCCTTCCGCCGCCGGGGCCATGGTGGGGCGGCGGCCGACATTGGCCACGCCGCGCAGGCGGCGGACGCCGAGCCGCACCCGCACGGCATACACCCCGGGCGGCGGCTGGACTTCATCGGCGGTAGCGAGATTGGCGGTAGGGGCTCCCAGCCGGCGGCCGCCGAGTCCGCGGCCGGCAGCCACCGTCCCGAACATGCTGAAAGGCCTGCCCAGCAGCGCGGCGGCATCTCCCAGGCGTCCGCTGGCCAGGGCCCGCCGGATGCGCGTGCTGGAAACCGGCGCGCCCAGCCGGCAAAGCGGCGGCACAACCAGCGCATGGAACCCGTGGCGGGGCGCCAACTGCCGCAGCAATCCCGGCCCCCCGCGGCCATCGCGGCCGAAAGTCCAATTGCTGCCAACGCAGACCGCAGCCAGGCGCGGCGCGGCGGATGCCAGTTCCGCGATGAACGTTTCCGGCGCGCAACCCGCCAGGGCGGCGTTAAACGGCAACGCGATGCATCCATCCACGCCCAGGGCGGCGAACAGGCGCAGTTTGTGAGGCAAGCCGGTGATCAAAAGCGGCGCGGATTCCGGGGCCAGCACCTTCAGGGGATGCGTGTCGAAAGTCAAAACCCAAACCGCGCCGTGCATGCGGCGGGCCGCGGACGCAGCCCGCCGCAAAATTGCCCGGTGCCCGAGATGCACACCGTCAAAAAAACCGGCGGCCAAAACCACCGGCCGGCGGTGCATCTGCAAAACATCCAACTGCCGGCTGAATTTCATAAACCAGCGTTTAACCGGACAGCGGCACGCGCGGAGAAGGCACGATCCGCCGGATCAGTTCCGCGCGCGTCAGGTTCAAGATTTCATCCAGCGGCGCGGATTCTGCCAGTTTGAAAGCGCCGCTTGCGAGGCGGCGCAATTTCTCCAAATACGCGCCGCAGCCGAGCGCCTCGCCCAGGTCGGCGCAAAGCGTGCGCACATAACAGCCTTTGCTGCAGCGGACGCGGAAAGCGCCGGCCGGCGGCTGAAAATCCAGCAGCGCGAATTCATACACATGCACCAGGCGGGGTTGCCGTTCCACCACCTGCCCCTTGCGGGCCAGCCGGTACAGGGGCACGCCGTTTTTTTTCAGCGCCGACACCATCGGCGGCAACTGCATGATATCGCCCGTCAGGCGCGCCATGGCTTGTTCCGCATCGGCGCGCGTCACCGCGCTGTAATCCCGCTCCTGCAGCACTTGCCCATCGCCATCCTGGGTATCGGTGGCGGCGCCCAGGCGGAAAACGCCTTCGTAAACCTTGTCTTCCGCCATCAACCGGTCGGCCAGTTTGGTGGCGCGTCCGAGCATGATGACCAGCAGTCCGGTAGCCTGGGGATCGAGCGTGCCCGCATGGCCGACCTTCGGGGCGCCGAAACGGCGGCGGATGCGGTCCACCACGTCATGCGAAGTCATCCCGGCGGGTTTATCCACCAGCAGGATGCCGTCCGGCAGGGCGCCGAAAGGCGCGGTATGGCGCATTCCCTGTTTCATCCCGCTCCGGCGTGTCCTGCCGCGCGCTCCGCCGCCGGCGGCTCCTGCAATTCCGGCTGGGAGCGCTCCATTTCGGAAATCAAATGCAATACCCGGTCGCCTTCGGCGATGGATTCGTCCAATTCAAACTCCAGGCGCGGGGTGTACTTGATGTTGATGTCGCGGTTAATGCGCTGCTGGATTTCCTGGCGATGGCGGTCAAGCAGGGCCAGCATGCGCGCCTGTTCCCCCGCGGAGGCGCGGATGGAAACCCGCACCCGCGCCTGGCGCAGGTTGCGGCTGGTGATCACGCGGGTAATGGATACCGCCGCCAGGTCGAACGCCTGTTCGTGCATGACGCGGAAGAGGGAGTCCCCGATCTCGCGTTTCAAAAGCTCATTCACCCTGGTCAAGCGGTCCACGTGCATGTTGCCCCCGCCCTCAAAGCTTGGCCGCGATTTTTTCGATTTCGAAAAACTCCAGCACGTCGCCCGGCTCGAAGTCGGAGTAATTGTCCAGACGCACGCCGCATTCCTGCCCTTCGCGCACCTCGCCCACCTCGTCCTGAAAGCGTTTGAGCGTGAGCACCGCGCCTTCGTACAGCAGGTCCCCGTTGCGTTTTACCCGCACCTTGGAACGGGCGCGCAGTCGGCCGCTGACCGCCAGGCACCCGGCGATTTTGCCGGTTTTGGTGATGGGAAACACCTGGCGCACTTCGGCGCGGCCCAGCACCTTTTCGCGCAATTCCGGCGCCAGCAAGCCGGTCATAGCCTCGCGGATTTCATCGGCAATGTTGTAAATAATGCTGTAAAGCCGGATTTCCACGCCTTCGCGCTTGGCGGCGCGGACCACTTCCTCCGACTTGCCGACATTGAAACCGATGATGATGGCGTCCGACGCGCTGGCCAGCAGGACATCATTCTCGGTAATGCCGCCCACGCCGGTGAGGATGATATTGATGTGGACTTTTTCGCTTTGAATTTCCGACAGCACCTGCTGGATGGCTTCCAGCGAGCCGCGGGTATCGCATTTCAGCACCAGTTTCAGTTCCAGGCGCCGGCTGGCTTCCATGCGCTCGAAGAGGTTTTCCAGCGAGGTCTTATGCGCCGGGGCCGCCAGGTGCTCGTTGCGCAGTTCCATGGCGCGTTCTTCGGCCAGGCGCCGGGCGGCGCGCTCGTTGGGATACACCTTAAAAAATTCGCCCGCCGCCGGAATGGCGCTCAAGCCCATGCATTTGACCGGCGTGGACGGCAAAGCCTCGCGCACCTTGGCCCCATGGTCGTTGATCAACGCTTTCACCCGGCCCCAGCAGGCTCCGCAGACCACCGCATCGCCCACGCGCAGCGTGCCGCGCGTAACGATCAGGTGCGCCGTCGGCCCCATGCCGGATTCCATTTGGGCTTCCACCACGTATCCTTCCGCGCGCGGCCGGGGATTGGCCTTCAACTCCAGGATTTCCGCCTGCAGCAGCAGCATTTCCAGCAGATGGCCTATGCCCGCGCCGGTTTGGGCGCTGACTTCGCAGCAGATCAAATCCCCGCCCCATTCCTCAGGCGTCAGCCCGGCGGCCTGCAATTGGCGCCGAACCTGGTCGGGGTTGGCGGCCGGCAGGTCGGTCTTGTTGATAGCCACCATCAGGGTCGTGCCGGCGGCCTGGGCATGCTTGATAGCCTCTTCCGTTTGCGGCATCACGCCGTCATCGGCGGCGATGACAATCACGGCTATATCCGTCAGATTCGCGCCGCGGGCGCGCATGGCGGTAAAGGCTGCATGCCCGGGCGTATCGAGGAAGGTGATCAAATGGCCGTTATGCTCAACCGTGTAGGCGCCGATATGCTGGGTGATGCCGCCGGCCTCGTGCTTGGCGACGGCGGTTTTGCGGATGCGGTCCAGCAGGGATGTTTTGCCGTGGTCAATATGCCCCATAAAAGTCACCACCGACGGACGGGGCGCCATATCTTCAGGCCGGTCTTGCTCGGATTCTTCCGGTTGCGCCGCCGGCATCGGGTGCGTTTCGGTTTTGCGCTCGTGTTCCAGGGTGAAACCGTGTTTTTCCGCCACCTGCTGGGCGGTCTTGATGTCCAGTTTTTCGTTAATGGACGCCAAAACGTTCATCAGCATCAACTCGGCGATCAACTGGTTGGGTTTCATGCCGAGCAATCCGGCAAATTCCCGGACCACGATCGGTCCGCGCACCGTCACCACGCGGCCTCCCGGAGCCGGCGCGGCCGGGGGGGGCGGCGCCGCCGGAGGCGCAGGCGGCGGGCCGGTTCGTTCGGCCGGCGGCCGCTTGGCGGGCGGGGGTGTTTTCTGCTGGGGGCGCTCGGGCGCCGCGGCGGTCTTGGCGGGCGGCGGCGCGGCCGGCGCAGGCGCGGGAGGCGGAGCCTGCTTGGCGGAGCGGAATTTTTCCGCCACCTCATCCGCAATGGCGCTCATGTGATTCTTGACATCAACATCAGCCGCGCGCAACTGCTCCAGCAATTCCTTGCTGGTGGTTTGCAATTCCCTGGCTAATTCAAAAACCCGCATAAATTTTATTCCTTGTCTGCCGCGGGCGGCGTAAGGGCGGCGGCGGCCGCGGCCTTGACGGCCTCGGCCGTGGCGCGGTCAAAGCCGGCCATTTCCTCCAGATCGCCGACATCGGCCGCCACAATGCCTTCCACAGTCAAAAATCCTGCATGGACCAGCTTGTCGGCCTGGGCCCGATCCAGGCCTTCCACCCCCGCCAGGGTGTCCACGGCCATCAGAACTTTCTCCTCGAAGCTGATGTCATCCTTGTCGCGCTGGATATCCACTGTCCAGCCCAGCAATTTGGAGGTCAAACGCGCATTTTGCCCGCGCTTGCCGATCGCCAGCGAAAGCTGGTCGGTATCCGTCACCACCGTCACGCGATGCTCCCGTTCATCCACGATGATTTTATTCAACTTGGCCGGGTTCAAGGCGTTGGTGACGTAGGTTTTGATGTCCGGACTCCAGCGCACGATGTCAATTTTTTCGCCCAAGAGCTCGCGCACGATGTTTTTCACCCGCATGCCGCGCATGCCGACGCAGGCGCCCACCGGATCAACCTTCTCGTCGCGGCTGGAAACCGCGATCTTCGTGCGGAACCCGGCTTCGCGGGCGATGCCTTCGATTTTCACCGTGCCGTCGCTGATTTCGGAAATTTCGAGCTCAAACAGCCGGCGCACAAAATCCGGGTGGCTGCGCGACAGGGTGACCTGGTAGCCGCTGACATGCTCCTGCACGCTCAAGACAAAGGCGCGGATGCGGTCGCCCACCTGGTATTCCTCGGTCGCCACCTTCTCCCGCGACGGCATGATGGCTTCCACCCGGCCCAAATCCACGATCACATCGCCGCGTTCCAGCCGCACGATCGTGCCGCTGACAACGTCGCCCAGCCGGTCTTTGTACTCCTTGAGGACAATTTCCTTTTCCGCCTGCCGGATTTTCTGCACAATGGCATGTTTGGCCGTTTGCGCGGCAATGCGTCCGAAATCCCGCGCCGACATTTCCACGTCCACCAATTCGCCCAGTTGGGCGTCGGGCTTGATTTTCCGGGCCTCCGTCAGGCTGATCTGGGCGTTGCGGGAATGCACCCGCTCCACGACTTCCATCTTGGCGAACGCCTTGATGGCCAGGGTTTTTTCGTCAATTTTAATCCGCAAATCGCGGGTCGGCCCGGCGGCGCTTTTACGCGATGCTGAAAGCAGGGCGGCTTCCACCATCTGGATCAGCGCCATGCGGTCAATTCCGCGTTCGCGCTCCATGCTTTCGATAACCGCGCGCAGTTCAGTGGTGCTCATAACATGTTTGCCTTATCATCGCCGAAATTCGAATACTCAAACTAGCGCCCGCGGCCGCCAAAGTCAAGGAATTTCACACTAAATAATTGCTTGACGATGCCTGACGGCATTTTTAATAATGTCAGCCGCGCAAATAACCCCGCGGCGCCGCCAACGCGGCCAACCTCCATTTTGAACCGCCATGCCCCCATGCAAAACAAGAAAAGACACGGCCGGCCGGCGCCGGCAGATTGATTTTCTGGAAGCTGTTCGCCGCCGCTGTCCGGGGGATATTCCCGTGATGAAGGCCCTGGCGGAGCTTTATACTCAGGCGGGACAGTACGCCAAAGGACTGCTGGCCGACCTGGAACTTACGCGCGCCTGCCCGGCCGATCCCATGGTCTGGTACAACCTGGCATGCAGCCATGCCGTTTTAAAACACAAGGACGAAGCCATCAGCGCCCTGACGCTGGCTGTGGATTTAGGCTACCGGGATTTCCCCTGGATGCGCCAGGACAAAGACCTGGAATCCATCCGCGACGACCGGCGGTTCCGCGACTTGCTGGCCAAAAGCCGCGCCTGACCCGGCCGGCGGGGGGGGAGTAAGTTCGCTGTCAACGCGCCGCGCGGCGAGGGGCGTCAGTCCGCGCTGGCCGGCGCGGCGGCATCCGCCGGACGAGCGGGGGCGGCTTTGGACGGAGCCTGATCCGCCGGCTCGGCCACCACGCGGAAGCCCAGGTTGATGTAGCGATAATCGGGCTCGTAGGAACTCTGGCGGTCCAATCGCATGAACATCGGAATATAATCCGACCACGAACCGCCCTTGAGAATCCGGCTTTGCTCGCCTTCCTTGTCGGCCGTCCATTCCCACACATTGCCGCCGGTGCCGTACAGGCCCCAGGCGTTCACCCCGCTTTTACGCACCGGCGCCGACACCTGGAATTTATCGGCGCGCTCGACTTTGGCGCCCACGGCCTGGTTTTCCATGCCGAAATAATTCCAATGGGCGGGCGGCGGCCAATCCGATCCCCAGGGGTATTCCAATGCACGGCCGCAGGCGGCAAAGGCAATCCATTCTTTTTCCGTCGGCAGGCGGAACTTGTATTTCTTGGCGCCCGCGGCGCCGTATTCCTTCGTCAGCCAGGCGCAAAAAGCTGTTGCATCCTTCCAGGAAACATTCACGGCCGGCTGGTTATCTTGGTTCAAATCCTGGCCATTATGCTGGCCGCTGTTATGGCCCGGCTTGAATTTGCGGTATTGGCCGTTGGTGACTTCATACTTGCCGACCAGCAACTTCATCGGCGGCACCAACACCAGCCGCAATTCCACATCGCCGCCCAGTTTCAAGCTCAAGTCTCCGGGTTTGAGCGGTTCTTCAAACCCCAGCCAACTGCAACCGGCGCCGGCCAGCAGGCCTGCGCCTAAAAACGCCGTCTGGAATAGTCCCCTCAGGGTGGCTGACATAATAACCTCCGGTTGATGATGCCCGCCGCCGGCGGGTCAGGTATCCTGAATTTGAATCCGCATGGTCGCGTTTTTCAAGGCTTCGACATGGCCGCCCAGGTCCTGAGGTTTGATGCCGAAAGAAAGGGCTTCGAGCAGCTTCTCCATCCCGCCCTGGAAAGTCTGGCGGTCGTTGCGGACCACCTGCATCAGCATGACGCTTTCCGGCAGCATCAACTGTGTTTTCAGATGATCCTGCTGCGACATGATGACAAACGGTTTTTTGCAATTCGGGCAACGGCCCCGCTTGTTGACATCCGTATCCCGCAGCCAGAGTTTCTGCCCGCAGGAAGGGCAACTGATTTTGAAATCCACTTCGCCCTGGTCGCGCAGGAACACGACCGCAAACGGCACCCGGATTTCATCCGGGAGCGCGCGGTAAATCGCCTTGATTTTATCCAGCGAAAGCACATCCAGAAACCGCACTACCAGCGCCACGGCATCCGCCTGGCTGATCAATTCGTCAAAAGTCGGGTCCTGCGCCGGATCGCCGGCAAACACATGGAACTGAACCCGGTGGTCGCCGATCTCCGCCTCCGCGTTCAAGTCCGTCAGACCGGTCAGAACAAAATCCTCCGCCAGATCGCGATATATCGAAAGCGCCAATACATTCAGTTTTTTTCCAGGCATATCCACACGCTCCCATTAGAATTTTCAAAAACAAAACGCTGCCGCCTCCAGGCGCGCAGTTGCCTTAAGGCCGAAATATCCGCTGCAACTTGCAAAGGTAAGTCATTGTCCGGAAATATTCAAGCAAAAACACCTGCCGGCATGCGGCGATGAATGTATTTGCATTTGCCGCGCCTTTAACATATAAATTGGCCGGCATGGCATCCAAGGGAGGGTGTTGAATTCGTGAATAAAACAAAACAAATCACTTCCATCGTCACTGGCGGCGCAGGTTTTCTGGGATCGCATTTATGCGAATTTTTATTGAGGCAGGGCAACCGGGTGATTGCCATTGACAACCTGGTTACCGGCAACATCAACAACATCAAACATTTACAGGACAACCCCTTCTTCCTTTTCCAGGAACACGATATTACCAGGCGGATTGAAGTGGACGGACCGGTGGAGTTCATTTATCATTTCGCCTCGCCTGCCAGTCCGATTGACTACCTGCGCCTGCCGATCCAGACCTTGAAAGTCGGCGCCATGGGCACACACAACGTCCTGGGCCTGGCCCTGGCCAAGGGCGCCGTCATGCTCCTGGCCTCCACCTCGGAGATTTACGGCGACCCGCTGGTGCATCCGCAGCCGGAGACTTACTGGGGCAACGTCAATCCCATCGGTCCCCGCGGGGTTTACGACGAGGCCAAGCGCTTTGCCGAAGCCATCACCATGGCCTATCGCCGCGCGCACCAATTGCACACGCGCATTGTGCGAATTTTCAACACCTACGGGCCGCGCATGCGTCCGAACGATGGGCGGGTGGTGCCGGCTTTCATCAAGCAGGCGCTGGCGGGAAAACCGCTGACGGTTTTCGGTCAGGGGACGCAGACCCGCAGTTTCTGTTACGTGGACGACCTGGTGCGCGGGATTTACGCCCTGGCCAACTCGCAGGAGAGCGATCCGGTCAACATCGGCAATCCCCATGAAATGACCGTGCTGGATTTCGCCCGCAAAATAATCGAACTTACCGGCAGCGCTTCCACCATCCGGCATGAACCGTTGCCGGAAGACGACCCGCGCATCCGCCAGCCGGACATTACCCGCGCCCGCCAGCTGCTGCACTGGGAACCGCAGGTGCCGCTGGAGGAAGGATTGCGGCGCACCATCGCTTTTTTCCAGAAAGTTTAACCGCCAACAGGGGAGGAAGCCGCCATGTTTTTGCGCTACGTTTTACCTGACGGCACGCAGAAGGAATACAAGCTGGAACAGGAATCCGTCTCCATTGGCCGCGCCGCGGAAGCCGATATCGCCATCCCTGACAAACTGGCATCGCGCCTGCATTGCGGCGTTTCATTCTGGGACGACTCCTATTTTCTGCGCGATTTCAAATCCCGCAACGGCACGTTCGTCAACGACAAACCTGTGGAAGTCTGCCGGATCAAGGCCGGCGACCGTATCCGGGTCGGCGACACCATCATTAACGTGGAAGGCGACGCCAAGGGCACTGAAACCGTTTTAATCGAGCTGCGGGATGCCATGGCCAAGGGCAAGGGCTACCACACCATCCTGCACGAGATCATTGACGAAGACGGCCGGCAATGACCGGGGCGGACGCTCAGTCCGCCGCGGCCCGACCGCCATTGCGGCGAATTCAGCCAGGCCATTCCGCTGGGCGAAACCACGTCTCCTACGGCCATCGCCTGCGCCTGCCTGGCCGGCCCGGCGTAAAAATCACGCCCGAGCGCACGGATTCAGGATAATGAAAATTCCAGCGGATGGAGGATTTTATCGTCGTTGCGGTTTGTTATGCCTGGGCGGTCTGCTGGCAGCCGGCGCGCCGGCGGATGCCGGCGAACCCGCGGTGCTGGCGCTGGCCGCCGGCGACAGGGTCATGCCCCAGATGCAGCGTTACGGCGTGCGGGTTGAGGTTTACCATCAGCGCAAGATCAGCCAGACGGTCGGCGTGGAATTCGAAAACGACCTCGCGCATTCCCGGGCGCTGATCGTCATGCGCGGCGGAGAACACGCCGCGCGCGATATCTTCGCCAGGAGCGCCTGCCGGGAGGCCATCCGCGAATTCCTCGCCCGGGGCGGCGCGCTTTTTTTCGATTACAACACCTGCCATGCCGTAATGAGCGGCCCCGGGGCCGATTTCCTGCGAAGCATCGGCATACCGCCGCCGCCGGCATGCGACCAATCCACGCTTAAGGATTATACGGGGGTTTTAACCGGGGCGGGCCTGGCTGCGCTCGGTCATGCCCCGAACGTTTTGCCGCCGGCGCCATTTTCCGGCGGATTCGGCGGCTGGCTCAATCCGCCGGCCGGGATGACGGCCCTCGCGCGGATGGCGATCAGCCCCCAGGCCGCCGTGCTGCTGGAATGCAGCAATGCCGCCGGCGGGGGGCGGGTTTATTTTTCACAGCTGGCGGCGTTGATGACGGAAAAGCATCCCGCCAGCTTTGAAAACGTCTGGTCGCTGCTGCTTGGCGAAAACATCCGGGCCGGCGGCCCCGGCATGCCCGCCGCCGCCGCGGATGCATTCGCCGTGGCCAACCCGCCGGCCAACCCGTTGTACCTGGCGGAAGCGCATAAACGCACGGCATGGCGCCTTCCGGAGTATAAAAAACGGCTGCCGATCCTGGCGGCCGAGCCGGTGGGGCTGGCGCGGCGCGGCGCGCCGGCCGGCATTGTGCTGGATAAGTCGGTGTTGCCGGGCGGATTCCGGCTGACGACTGATTACGGCGCGGTGATCCCCGCGCAGGCCACGCCGCTGCCCGATGGCAAAACGGAAATTGTTTTCCAGACCGACCTGCTGCCCTACGGGCACTTGCTCTTTTTCCTGTATGCGGATGGTCCGGATGCGCCGGCGGATGCGGCAGGGATGCCCGGGCTGGCGGTGGCGGAATCCGGCGCCATACTGGAAGTCGCCAACAACGCGCTGGTGGCAGGCTTTCTGCCGGATGCGCCCGGCCTGGCATCCCTGCGCTGGCGCAGCGGTTGCACGGAAAACGCCATCAGCGGCTGGCGGGGCATAGACACCGGCATGGCCCTGGCGCCAACCCGCGCGGGCGCCAACCGTTGGACGCCGGCCAGAGTGGTGGAACGCGGCCCGGTGCGGGTGGTGGTGGAGCAGCGGGAACCGGTTTCCGGACAATCCGCCCGGTTCGTGTTTTATGCCGGCGATATGCCGGCGGTAGCCCATGATTATGCCCTGCCGCACCCGGGTGGAATTGTTGACCTGGCCAGCCGGTGGGCGCCGGGCGGACAATCCGCCAACTGCGTCATGGCCTACGAATCGCCGGCGGGCATCCGGCTGATTGAAGCCCGGTTTGAGAAAGGCGACATGGCGCCGGCGGCCTTCGACAATCTCCAGCCTTTCATGAAGGAAGGCTGGTATGCCATCCAGGATGCCGCCGGTGCGGGAGTGGGACTGTGCTTCGCGCGCGAAGCCGCCAGGATAGTCAGCCTCGAACGCCGGGCGCATACGGGCGCCGGCAGCCGCCTGCGGCTGGCACTGGAAGGCCAACACCATCACGCGCTGGTCGTCTTGACGCGCGCCGGCTGGCAGGATGCGCGCGCGGCTTACATCGCCTACCGCCATCCCCCGGAAATCCGGATGGGCGCATGGCAGACACTGGATGCCTTTGCGCCGCCCGCCATTCCCCGGCCGGATCGCGATTGCGGCCAACTGCTCTATTTCCGGTCGCGCTGGATGAAACCGGGCCTGGCCGCCGATACCCCGGCGGAAGCCGGCCGTGAAAAGGCGCGGCGCATGATCGCCGCCGCCGTCCAGTACGGCGCCAACATCATCCGCCCCGCGGTGGAAGGCGCGCAGACTCCCGCCAGCCTGGCCTGCTGGGAAGCGCTCGTGCGCCTGGCCGCCGCCAACGGTTTGGCGATTTTCGGGTTTGCCCCGCCGGCCAACCCGATCACCCGGGAGGAACTGCAGTCGTTTGACGCGCCCCGCCCCTGCCCGGTGAAAGACCGGATATATTACCTGCGCACTTTCGGCGATGGCGCGGAAGCATCGGCGCGGCATGGCGGCGGCGATTACATCCATGTCATGGACGAGTATTCCTGGAACAACACCAATGCCGCCGCGCAGGCGCTGTTCCAACAGCGCTATGGCGGCGCCATGCCGCTCCCGCAATCGGCCAACTGGGGCGACACCCAAGACCGGGATTACGCCAACCTGCTGCTGTTCCGGACCGAAATCATCACCGAACTGGCGCGCGATGCCGCGCAAGCCATCCGGGTTCACTGCCCCCGGACCATTGTCTCCAGCGTGGTCAACTACAAGGGGCTGGACAGCCCGTTCCGCTGGTCCGATCTCGAAGAGCATTCGCGTTACCTGGACATGGGCGGCATAGATTTGTATTCCTCCCTCAACAATTACCGCCGCCTGCTGATGTATGCGCGCGGCGCATTCGGCAATCAAAGCCGGGTGGAAAACTGCATCGGCTACGCCGATCCCGGCAATCTGGCGCAGCAGATGGACCTCTGCGCGGTTTACGGCGCCAGCATGCAGTACTTTTCCGGCTCGGATTATTTCCAGATCGCGCCATGGAAGACGGCGGATATCGTCGGCCCTTATTACCGCTGGCTGAAATATTCCGGCATGAACAGCCTTTTAAACGCCATGGCCCCGGTGAAATACGCCGCGGTGCTGCGCGACAAGGCCCTGCTGGCGGAAACCATCCGCAACCTGGAAATGCCGAAGGAACAGAGCAACCTGGCGGTGGAACGGGGTCTGCTGGCGCTGGCCGACCTCAACGGCGTCCAGATGGACATGATCTTCTCCCGGTTTTTCAACCTGGAAGCCCTGAAGGGATACCGCCTGCTGCTGGTGCCGGACAACAAATATCTTTCCCCGGAGTTCGCCGCGGTCATCCAAGCCTTTATCGAACAGGGCGGGTGCGCCTTCGTCGAAGGCGCCAGTTGCGCCGCCAACGACGCCATGCGGAATCTCTGCCAGGGCGGCAAAATTATCGGCGCGGTGGACGGCAAAACCGTCAGCCGCCGCGATATCCATTCCGGGAAACTGCTTTATTCCGGTGAATTCATCAGCGAGCGTTTGCCGGTCAACCCCGCCGCCAAGGCGGAGTTGATGGCATTGCTCATCAAAGAAGCCGGCCCGCCGCCGGTCGCCATCGAGTCGGCCGGCGCGGCGGACATGGATGCCGTGCTGTATTCCGATGGACGGCGATACCTGCTCAACGTCGTCAACCGCTCGCCCTTCATAGCCTACCCGGCGCAATTCACCATCAACCCGCCTCTGGGCCAGCCGGCCGCCTGGGTCAACATGCGCACGGGCGAGCATGGTCTGCTCACCAACTCTACCCTGGCATGCGTCCTGCCGGCGGAATCGGCCGGATTTTTCGCCATCATCCCCAGCCGGGAAGCCGGCCTGCCGGCCGTGCAGCCGGCGCCGCAGACCGCGGCCTGTTACTGCCTCCACCGGGGGATGGAATTCCTGCGGCGTCAGAATGATCGTGCAATCGAACCGGCCCAACCTAAAATTCCGGGTAAAATCAACGTGGGGGTGTTCGTCCATCCCGGCATTAAAAAGAACACGCCGCATTCCGGACAGCTGGGTCTGGCCGAGACCTTGCAACAACCGCCGCCGGACATGGCCGTCACGGTGATTAACACACTGGCGCCCGAAACGCTTGGCTCCTTTGACGTGGTGGTGCTCGGCAATATCCGTAAAGCCGCGCCCGCGGAGGGCTGGGAACGGAACATCCGGGAATACGTCACGGCCGGCGGCGGCGCGCTCCTGGTGCATCATGCGGTCGGCTATGGCTCGGCCAGCCGCGCCATGTTCCCCGAGATCGGACGGGGCGTAGATTTTGTGCCCTACCCCGGCATGGAAATTACGGCCGACCATCCGGCCATTACCGGCACGGGATTAGAGCACGGCGTGCCCGGCTTGCATGCCGGGCAGAAATTCACCGGCGGCTTTCCGGATTTCATCAGCCTGATGCCGGGCGCAAACGGCCAGGTGCTGGTCCGCAGCCAGTCAGGCCGGACCGGCAAGCCCGAAAACGCGATCGTGGCCGGGACTGCCGGCGCCGGCCGCACGGTCCTGTGCGGCCTGGAACTAGGCTGCCAGGCCATCCCCCAGCCTGACGGCAGTTTGAATTTTATCACCGCGGTTGCTCCCGAACACGAATATAAAATCCTCATGAACGCCATCCGCTGGCTGGCCGCCGGCCCCTAGCCGCCGGACGGCGTCAAAGAACCTTACGCGCGGGGGGCGATAAAAGTGGGGCAACACCTTTGATGAAATGCTGGCGTTTCAATCCACGCCCCC
>JAXGSX010000003.1:0-31119 GCA_040775225.1 Kiritimatiellia bacterium
CCGCGGGCGACAGACAGGGTAAGATCGCCGCCGCTCTTTTCGAACCGAATTCAACACACAGACACCGAAGGGAAGCAGAAGACAGACGAAAAAAGCAGACAATCATCATAGGAGCAACCAATGCGTAAAGTAGGCATAGCCACCATCTCGTACTGCAATAACCCCAAGGAAATCCAAGCCGGGCCGGAAGCGATCCTGAAAATCTGGGGGATGTTGCTGGAGCGCGCGGCCTATGACCGGCCGGACATTGTTCTGCTGCCGGAACATTTCGCATTGACCGGCACGCAATACAAACTTGAAGGGGCATCGGAAACTATTGATGGCGCGCAGGCGGGGCCGGTGACCCAATTCCTTGCAGCGCAGGCCCGGCGCCATAAGTTTTATATCTATGCCAGTTACCCGCGGCGCGCGGCCGCGCCGGGCCGCTATTACAACAGCGCCGTTTTATTCGACCGGCAGGGGCGGATTGTCAGCGTTTACGACAAGACCTTCCCCACCATTGGCGAAATGGAACGCGGGATTCTGCCGGGGCGGGGCGCGGTGGCGTTTGACGCGGATTTCGGCCGGATCGGCGCGGGCATCTGTTTCGATTTCAACTTCCGCGAGTTATTCGCGGAATACCGCAAGCAAAGAACGGAATTGTTCTGTTTCCTTTCGGCGTTTTCCGCCGGGTTCCAGATTCCCATCATGGCGTATGAAAACCAGATGTTCATCGCCAGCGCCATTTGCGGGCCCCACGGCCGGATTGTCAATCCCCTCGGCCGGATCGTGAAAGACGGCCGGGCCGAGGGAATGGCGATCTTTGCGGATATCAACCTGGATTGCCGGGTGATTCACATTGATTTTAACCGTCTGAAAATACCCGGCTTGAAGGCGAAATACAAAAAGCAGGCGCTGATTGAGACTGCCGGCGAAGAAGGCGTGTATTTGTTGACCTCGCTGCATCCGAAGGTTAGTGTTGACCACATGATCCGGGAGTTTGAACTGGAAACGCTGGATGATTATTTCCAGCGCTCGCGCCGGAAACGCGCCCGCCTGCTGGCGCGGCAACGGGTAATTGCCGGTGCGGGGAAAGATATATTATGACCAACACGGCTTTTCTTAATTTAGTCCTTGGATTGGCGGTATGCTGGCCGGTCTGGCCGGCAGCCGTCGCCGCAGGCGATGTCCCGGAATCCGGGCCGGCGCGGTTTTACCCCGATACGGTGATTGTCGAAAACAGCCGGCCGCAGGCGGTGATTGTCCATTCCGACGGCGATCCCGGCGCGGCGGCAGCGGCGGGCCGGCTGGCCCGGGAACTGCAGCGCCGGACGGGCGTGCACTTCCCGTCCCTGGCGGACCGGGCATTGTGCCCGGAGGTTATGACCCGCCTGCCGGCTGAATACCGCGGGCAACATCTGATCGTGGCCGGCAACCTGCATAACAACAATGTCGTGTTTCCTTTATATGTGAATTTCCTGTGCGGCGCGGACCGCGATTTCCCCGGGGACGGCGGCTATGAACTGCGCACGATCAGCAATCCCTGGGGCACGGGTAAAAACGTGATCCTGATCGGCGGCTCGACTGCCGCCGGCCTGGAAGCCGGGGTGGACGCCTTCCTGGCCAGTTTGCCGGCCGCGGCGGCCGGCAAACTTACCGTGCCGCGCCTGCACGCGGTCAAACCGGGGCGGACCGTTCAGTCTAAGTTTGATGCCATTAACGCGCGGTTGCCCCGGTCGGAATTCAAACGCCCGGCGCAGCCTTGCGAAGCCCGTCCGCACCTCTTTACGATTCCGGCGATGCATTATCACTGGACGGGCGATGAACGCTGGGGAGCAATCGCCCGCGAGGCGCTGGCGTATTTCAATGAAATCTATGACCGCCATTATCCGTTGGGGCATTACGACGCGGAGGCCTTTTTCCGCGCCTGGGATTATATCGAGGAATCAGGGTTGTTGGATGATGAGCAGCGCCAGGTCACCGCGCGGCGGATGGTTGAAACCGCGTGGCGGATTTGGGGCATCGGCAATACCGGCGGCATCGGCCATGTCGGCAATACCCACGGGACCATGATGATCATGACGCAATGGTTCGCCAACCGCTGGATGCAGCGCACGTTCCGGGATGACGCCGCGTTGCAGGCCGTATTATTAAAGCGGGAAAATCAGATGCGGGATTTCTTTGCAGTTGCCCAAAGCGGAACGGTGGACGATAATCAGGGTATAACCAGTTTTCAGTTGTTCGCGCGCTGGAGCGCCATGGAGCAGGAACCGGACTATTTCCAATCCGGCCTGGTGCGCCAGGGGCTGCTTTATACGGCGGCGTATTACGATTCGCTGGGATTCCAGGCCGGCACCAGCCTGTATGGCGGATCGCGCCCGGGCGCCATGCGCAGCCGCCAGGGTTACTGGTGCGAGTCCTACCTGTTCCGCCTGGCGGCGTTCATCTATCAGGAGCCGGAATTGATCCGGCTGGCGCACCGGTTTACGGCGTATGGCCCCCCGGACGTGTGGGCGGTGATGGACCTTTCGACCTATGGCGCGGGAACTTACCCGCCGCCGGCGCCGCCGGAAACCAGCCGGCCGATGTTGACGGACGGACTCCACGTTGTGCCTTTCGATGCCCGGCGTTACCGTTTATGGAACACCGGCGCGCCGACCCGCGGCGTTCCCGCCGGTCAGCGCATGCCGCCTTTGGATCAGATGTTTGACAAGGTTTGCCTGCGCAACGGCTTTGACTCACAAGATCAATACCTGCTGCTGGAAGGTCTGCGGACCGAAGCGGATGGCGTCAACAGCATTGTCCGCTACACGGATCAAGGGCAAATCTGGCTGACGCATAACACCGCGGAAGCCGGACCGTTTGTGCGCAACAGTTTGTTTATCAGCGACGGCATGAACGACCGGCGCATACAGAGCGGGAGCCGGTTGGATGCCGCCGGCCGATTTGACGGCTTATCCATGTTTAGCGCTACCTTGCTGGATTTTTACGAGTCGGACTGGCAACGGGTCGTGTTCTGGCAGCCCGGCGCCTGGCAGCTGGTGCTGGACCGGGCAACGACCGCCCGGGCCGGACAGTATGCCGCGCAGTCCATCTGGCGTCTGCCGCCGATCTCCGGTGTCTGGCAGCCGGAACAGCGGCTGCTGGCGGCGGTGCAAGGCGGCAGGCAATTGCTGATTCAGGCGGCGGAAACCTTGCCGGTAACTGCGCGGCGCGAAGCGCCGGAAGGCGGTATGCCCGATATCTACGAAAATCCGTTTATCCTGCGCGAATATAAATCGGGACTTTATCCCGCGCGCCAGGTGATTGATTTTCAGAATCTGCTGTCGGTATCCGATGCCGGCGCTCCGCCCCGGTTTACGCTGGAAAGGATCAGCGGCTCAGCGGCGCTGGTGCGCGGGCCGGAAAATGATTATTGCCTGGCCGGGGTATTCGGCGGCCAGGAAGATGTTTTGGGACTGGATGGCGATGCCGGCCTGTTTGCGGCGACTCCGCGTTATTTGTATCTGGCCGGCGTGCGCATCCTGCGCCTGGACGGCGAAATCGTCCTGGACGCCCCCGGGCCAATCACCATGAAAATTGACCTTGAATCCGGCGCGGTACACGGCGGCTATGGCGCGGATACCCTGCGCCAGGCCGCCTTAACCTGGGATCTGCCTCTTCCCGCCGCGCCGGCGGCCGCGTGGCCGGCTGAACAAGCCCGGCGGGTAGGCCTGGCCCTGGCGGAACGCATCAGCCGCCTTAAAAGTACTGCGCCACCGGCCGGAGTGGTTGCCGATCATCCCAACGCAATTGTCGCGGCAGCATTTCCTTTTACCATGCAATGGGAAAGCGCGGCGGCAGGCTTGCGGGGCAAAGCCCCGGATGGTCTGCATGTGCGCTCGGCGAGCAATGGCGATGGCGAGCCGTCCTGTTTGACGGATGGAATTACGCCGGCGCGCGCCGGCGCCGTGATCTGGCGCGGTCGGGAGGTCAAGGCGGAAATTGAACTTGCATGGGGAAAACCGGAAACCATAAAGGAAATCCGTGTGCATACCGGCGCGGTCGGACGCCGCGGCCAGCCGCCCGCGACTCCGTCCGCCCCGGCGCCTGACAGGGAAGTGGTATTATCCTGGAGCAATGACGGCTTCCAAAGCGATATCCGGGAGCAGGTGGCGGCCGCCGCCCTCGATATCCGGATTGATCCGGTCTATAAAGGCGAAACCCAGGCGCATCAATACCTGCGGATTTCATGCGGCGGCGTAGCCGCCGCGGCGGTGCGATTATCCATCCCTCGTTCCGGCAGCGATTGGTCGAACGGCATCCTGATCAGCGAAATTGAAGTGTTCACCGATCGGCGCGGGCCGTTGCCTTTGGATCAATTGCTCGTTACCGAGCTTGAACCCGGGGCCGAACCGTCTATTATCGTCACGACGGAAGCCATGGAATTGGCGGTGCTGGATGCGGCCGGCAGGGAACGCTGGCGCAAATCATTCGCCGGACGCGTGCCTTCCGTAGCCGCGGCGGATATTACCGGCGACGGCTGCAAGGAAATCGTCTGCTGCTCATACGATATGCACGTGTATGCCTGCGACAGGGATGGGCGGGAATTATGGAAATTTTCCTGCGTGGATTTATTTAAAAAAACCGGCGGTAAAACCGGGTTGAACGGCTCCACCCCGTTTGCCGTGGGGTGCTGGGAACCGCGCCCGGGATTGCGCCGCATTGTTGTCGGGCAATATGCCAGCCCGAACCTGCTGTTGAATCCGGAAGGCGAACTGGCGGGCCTGGTGGGTATGGGGGGGTACACCCCGCGCAGCTTTTTCGCCCAGGCGGACCTGGATCATGACGGCATGGAGGAGTTGTATCTGAGTTCAATTTTGTACCGGGATGGCGGCCGTATCCAGGCGCATGTCGTTGATCATGACGGACGACCCCAGGCCACCCCTCCTTATACCGCCGTGCCGGCCGGCACTCCCTTTGTCGCCCGGTTGCTGGAAAATCAGCCGGGTTATGCGGCCGTGATTGCGCCGGGCGGCGCGGGAGTGTACAACCTTAATCCCGGCGAAGCGCAACGGGGCGGATTTAACGCGGTATGGGAATCGTGCAACCGCCCGCTCTCCGCGGGGCTGGTGGCGGATATTGACGGGAACGGTGCGCCCGAAGTGCTGGCCGGCGGCCGTGATGGTTTTGTGACGATATTCGACATCCAGGGCGTGCCTTTGCGGTCCGTGCTGATCGGGGAGGAAATCAAAGGCATTTTGGTCTTTGGCGCAGGCGAGAGCGCGCGTTTCGTTCTAGCCACGCCGCGGGCTTTGCGCCTTTATGATGCGCACTGGAATCCAGCAGGGCAGCGGGATGGGAACTACGCCGGCCTGCGCTGGTTCCGGTCCGGACGCGGCGAATTTCTGGCGGTAACGGAAGACGGGCAAATGCAATTATGGACCATTAAACAGGAGGTGTAACATGCGCGCAAGTCAATGTTTGGTATTTGCGGCGGCGGTTTTGTCGGCCTGGAACGGGTGGACGGCCACGCATTACGTCGTGCCGCCGGAGACGCCGGCAGTGAACCCGACGTCTCCGTTCACGAATGGGTGGGCGGAGGCCGCCACCAACATCCAGGATGCGGTCAATGCCGCGGAAGATTACGACACGATTCTGGTTTCCACCGGGATGTACATGTTGCCCGATAATATTGACATTCGCAAACCGCTCGTTTTACAAAGTTGGAACAACGGCGCGGTTGACCGCGCCAACACGATTATCAACGGCAACAATTTTATCAACGGCAACAATTACGAGGATAAACCGGTCACCAACCGCTGCATCTATTTATATAATGCTTTGGATGTGGTAATCCGCGGATTCACCATCACCAACGGTTCGGCGGTCAATACTGCCCACCGGCGCGGCGGCGGTATTTATCTATATACGGGATGCTCCAACGTGGTAATCGAAGATTGTCTGATAACCGACAATCAATCCGGAGTAAACGGCGGCGGTATTTTCAGTTATAGTCATGTCATTATCACCAATTGCCACGTGCGAAACAATATCGCGTATGGCGATTGCGCCGGCGGCATTGGCATACGATGGGGTGAAATTGTGGATTCCATTGTGCAGGGCAACAAGGGCGCCTATGCCGGGGGGCTTTATTTGCTTTCCGGCGGCGCGAGCGTTATTGTGCGCGGCTGCCGTATAATATCCAATGTGGTCGAAAGCACCAGTTTCCCGAAAGCAGGCGGCATTTATTCGTATAACGGTATAATTGAAAACTGCGAAATTGTCGGCAATATGCAAAGCGGAACCGATAGCGGCGCCGCCGTGATTTTAAGGGAAGGCGCTCCGAATATCTTACGCAACTGCCTGATAGCCAATAACACCGCCGCCCAGCGCGGCAGCGGCCTGTATATCTACCGCGGCACGGCAATTGTGGAGAATTGCACCATTGCGTCCAACCGCGCCACCGCTGCCGCCGCAGACGGCGCCGGCGTGTTCGTCATTCATAGTGCTACAGGCCAGGTGTTCAGTCTGGTGAATTGCATCGTGTACGACAATGTCAACGAAGGCAGCGCCAACAGCAATTTTTATTTTTCGGGCGTATATGAAGGATACATATCCAACACTTGCATTGCGCCCATCCCGGCGGTGGCCAATGTCAGCGTGGCGGACGCCACGGATGCAGACCCTTTGCTCCAGGCGCCGGCCGCCGGCGATTTCCGGCTGCAGGCCGGATCGCCCTGCGTCAATACCGGGACCAATCAGCCCTGGATGCTGGAAACCGGCGCGGTGGACCTGGACGGCCGCCGCCGGCTGGACCGGTTCCTGCGGCTGGCGGACATGGGTTGTTATGAATACATCCCCGCCGGGGGCCTGTTCAGCATTCGCTGAGATTAACGGTAATCCGTGTCGCGCGACCACTCGCGGTCATGCCCGGCGCGCAGGAAACTCAGCCAGCGCGCGATGAAGGCCGCCGGCAGCGGCAATCCGGCAACGCCGCGGGCGGCGCTTTCGACATCGTAAGCAACCCGGCGCAGCTCCATCCGTCCGTCAATCTCCAGCGCGTACCCCGCGCGGGGATCGGCATCGCGCGGCTGGCCGGCGGATGGAATGCAGACAAAACGCCTGCCGTTCACGGCGCGGTCGAACCCGTAATGCGAGTGGCCAAAGACGATCATTCCGCCGGCGGCTTTGGCGAAATATCCCGCCAATTCGGCGTCCGGCATTCGCGGGTGAAGGTAAGGCGCCCCGGGCGGATGATGCAGCAGCTTGATTGTCCCCGGAATGGGGCCGTCCGGGGGCCGTCCGGCGGTTTCCGCCCTGGGAATTTCCGCCGCCGCCGGCAGCGACCGCAGCCATTGCACGTGTTTTGCGCCGAGTTGATGCAAGGTCCAGGCGTTCCAGATTGCGCCGGGACTGGGTGAGCCCGGCGGAAAGCCGCCGGCTGACAGGACGGCGGCGTCATGGTTGCCGATGACGGCGACCGGACTCAGCGATTGCAGCAACTCGACGCATTGCGCCGGGTGCGGGCCGAATCCGACGGCATCCCCCAGGAAGACAACGGCATCCGCCGTCCCGGCATCGGCCAGCACGGCCTGCAAAGCCGGCAGGTTGGCATGCACATCGGCGATGAAGAGGCGTTTCATAGTTTAACCTATATCCGGCAGTTGATCAGATTCCGGATGCAGGCCGCGCTCCGCAGGATGCCCTCGGGTGCGACGCGCGCGGGGTTCAATTCCAGGCAAATCGCCCCATCGTATTTTATTTGCTTCAAGGCCTCGAAAAATCCCGCGAAATCAACGCAGCCGGCGCCGATTTCGGTGTGGTCGCTTATTTCATCCACGTCATGCAAATGGATATTGAAGATTTTGGCGCCCAGCCGTTGGATCAGCGGCGGAATCATCGCGGCCGGGTCGGTTAGTCGCGCCCCGGGCAGGTACATATGCCCCAGGTCAAACGTGAATCCGATTTGATTCCAGCTCCGGCTGATGAAGGCGTCGAAGCCGGATGTGGTTTCAATGCCAATGCGGATTTTTAATTCCTGCGCGCTGGCATTGAGCGCTGTTAGTATCCGGTCAAACCGGCCGGCATCATCCGGCGGTTTCGGCGCGGCGCCGTGGATGGTGACTACATCCGCGCCGATATCCCCGGCAAACTCCAGGACCTGGCTGAATTCCGTCATTTCCGCGGGAGTGGTGCGCGCGGAGGCGATCAACCTGATCGGAGCATGGACTTCGCGCGAGTTAAAAGGGCGCCATGCCTCGCGCAGGCGCCGGCGGGCATAGGCGTCCGCTTCCGGCGCGACGCCTTGCCAGATTCCCGGTTTGCCCGCGGCGGCATGAATCCCCGCCGCGTCGAACCCGTTTTTTGCCAGCCATTCCAATTGTTGGTACGGATCGAGAATTTCGCCGATCCGCCAGACCATGTACCCGATTTGCATGTTATTGTCCTTTGAGGAGTAATATAAAAATCACGGTTCGAATCCGGTTGGGGATGTTCCTTTTTCAAATTGCATGGCGTCCAGCCAGACTGTGCCGTCCTCGGATACCGGCTGGATGCGGGACGAAAGTTTTTCATCGGCATTGGCCGGAACTTTGACCGGGAAAGAATAGCGTTGCCAGCCGGCGCCGCCGGCCTGCAGGGTATGGGTTGTGCCACAGATGGAAAACCAGACGGGCGCGCGGGACCGGTCAGCGCGAATATACACGGAAAAAACATAATCGGCCGGCGCCGGCTCCAGCGGCGCAAGGTTGAATCGGAACTGTTTTTTGCCTTTGATGCGCAGGCAATACCGGCCGTGGAACGGGTTGTCTTCCGCCAGGGTCCAGGGAGCGTCGGGATGCCCGATCGGCGGGTCGGTTTTGCCGATCCGGTAATAATCCGGCCACAGCGGCAGGGTGTTTTCCTCGAAACTCGGGTTGAGCAGGATGTTGCGCTTGCCGGGCCGGCCGCGGCTGGAGACGGCGATTTCCGGCTGGTAACCGGCTGTGTCCGCCTCCATTGCCACACGTATGCTAATAGGCTGACACGCCGGCAGTGCCTTGTTGCGGTTTGGAGCCGGGACGCCCTCGTCCCGGAACGTTTCGTTGTCGCTCGCGGGCTGCAAATTATCGAGCCGGTAAACGCGCACGCCCAGGGGTTCAAAAGTGTCGGCAAAACCTTCGGACGCCACCTCCAATTCCGCGGCGCTGAACAGGCAGCGCGCCTTGCCGCTCAAGCCGGCCACGGTGAAGTGTGCGTTTACGGGATAATTCATGCTGTTGGCCGCCAGCAGCAGGTAACCCGTCCGGCTGGAGTGAAACAGCCGGACCTGCACAGCCGGGAATCGGTCCTGGTCCGGATCGAATTCAACCGGCGTGTAATGAATGTTCTGGAATAACTCCGGCGCGAGCAGGGCGGGCGTCATTTCGCGGATTTCGCGGCTGAGCCTTGCGTAGGCGTCCCATTGCTCCCGGTGGGCTACGTAATTGTAACGCCAGAACATCAGTCCCTTGGCCCCATGGATCAGCGCGAGGTAAGTCTGGCAGACAATATCCGCCTGGGAGAGCGCGCGTTTATGCGTCATGCTCCACCAGGATGCCAAAGGCGCCACCATGACCACTTTGCGTTCCGGAGCGCAGCGCCGGTCTTGCAAGGCGACGATTTTCGAGACATGGTTGATTTTATTGTCATCCGGCCGCCCGGGAATCCAGTAGGGGTCGGTCAGGATGATGTCGGCGATTTCCAGGGCCTCCCTGTCGTTGGGGATGACGGAGGGGAAGAGGCACATGACCGGCCGGTAGGGGTCGAGGGCGTGCGCCATGCCGTAGATTTCCCGGCAGACTTCCAGGATGTCGTAATGCCGCAGGTCTGCGCGGCCGGGCTCGTCAATATTCATGTAGGCGAGGGTATTGCCATGGCCGGCGGCGATCCGGATGGCGCCGGCAATCAAGGGCCGCACCGTTTCAAAGTAATCGCGGTAAATGGCGGTGCGCTCCTGCCGCGGCAGATGCGCGAAAACATCCTTCCGCGCCCAGTATTTGCGCATGAGCAGGCTGTTGGGCGTATCGCGCGCGGGATAAAGAATTTTCTTGATTGCTTCCGGCGCGAAATGCCTTTCCAGGGCCGGCAGCGTTTCCACCGGTTCGCCCCAGGTGTCCGTGCGCAGGACTAATTGGACGTTGTTCGAGGCGGCATCGGTCAACAGGGGCGCCACTTTGTCCAGATCATTCGAGGAATTGAACTGATGACCGGCGGTGGCGACGGCGTCATATCCCAGTGCGCGCAGTTCCGCCGCCGGGGCGTCCCAGAGAAATCCCAGCGGGAAGTACGGCGCGCCGTCGCGCAAAATTACCCGGTTAACGCGGTCAATTTTGATTTCAAAACCCGGCTTGGGAGGAAGTTTTTTTAATGCGACTGGTTGGGCGGCCAGCTTGGTCCCGGCGGCATCCCATAAGCCGACTTCGATGGAATTAAGGACCCGGTCCAGGGATTGCACATCCACCGGCAACACGCATTGCGGGGATGGCCCGTCCATGCGGGCGACAATCTTGCCGCGCAACTCCGCCCGCAGTGAATATTTCTTGAGTGCATCGGCGTCAAGTCCGATGGAACCGGTCAGGCGCGCGCGGGATTCGCCGGTATAATACGAGCGATCCGCGTAAACGCTGAGCATGGTAAGCATGCCGGTGTCGGGAATGGTGTAGTAATCCAGCAGGCTGCCGCCGGCCGCGCGCAGCCGGATGGCGACATTCCGGGCGTCGGCATTGTCAACCGGCACTTCCACTTCCAGGTGGGTCGGGCCGGCAAGAGAAATATCACGGGAAAATTCCCGCGCCGCTCCGGCAACCGGGTGGTCAAGCATGCTGACGGAAACCGCGCCAGTCGCATTGCCGAAAGTGTGCAACTGCATGCGCACGCCGTAGCACAGGCCGTCGCCGTCGGAATGGTAACGGCTGACATCCGCATCGGCGATGGCTGCCATGAAAGGGGTTGAGATTTGGCCGGGGTTGATGCCGCCGACCCGGGCGAGATGTTCGTATTCCAGCCATTTTGCCGTATGCGCGGGCCAGCAGGCATAGGTTTCCAGCTCGCCGGTGACGACTTCCGCTTCAATCTGTTTGACAACCTTGTGCCGGAAGGCGCTGATGCGGAATGACGACGCGCCGCCGTAGGCTTCCAGGTATGCGAGCGGAACGGCGATCTCCGCAGACCAACCATGTTCGCCGGCGGCTGCCGCCGCCGGCCAGGGCGGGTCAACCGGCCACTTGCCGGATGGTGTGGCGTTTTTGGTGAAATCATGGGCGTTGGCGGGGTTCAACACAAACCGGAAATACTGCGGGTTATTGGCGCCCGGAGAAATGAACACCTTGACGCATTCATCGCCAAACACACCGCCGGTATTATTGCGCAAGACCTTGGCGCGCATGCCGGCAGGATCGGGGTGCGCGCAGTCAAACGCGATGTAAAGCCATTCATTATCGGCGGTGAGTTTCAAGGTCGTGTCATGATCGGCAATCTCCGGTTTTTTGAATACGGTAAATCCGTTAGTGGCAAAGGCGGTTTGCCAGCCGGCATCATCCAGGCGTCCGTCAATGACCATGGGGGGGCAGGGCGGGGCGAGGGTTATGGCTGGCGGAGCGTCTATGGCGTTATCGCCATGGACAAGTATGACCGCAGAGAAAAAGACCGCCAGTATTTTTGCGCATGGGTTTGTTTGTGTTTTATACATATCTTTTTTCCTGTTGTTCAAAAAACATTTCCTTCCTTTGTGTTCCTTGCGCTTTATAGAGGTGAATTAATTCTAATCACCTGTTATGAAAAACTCAGCCAGCGCCAGCCGATCGTGTAATTGTTGGGCATCGCCAATCGCAGGCTGAAACGGTCCGGGCTGAGCCGCTTCGATTTCACCGCCCAGCGCACCGGGTAGGTTTTGCCGCGCATTTTCAATTCCGCCGCCAGAATCAATTCCTTTTGTTTGATGGAAAAGGATTTCGGGAAGACAATTTTGGGGTAAATCATCCGGCCGGGAAACGGCGCGCCGGGGTCAAGCGCAGCGGAGGCGATTTTGCGCGCGCCATGCCGGACCTGGATGGTCAGCATTCCCGGGACCTGCGCCGTGCCGTCATTGACCAGGCCCAATTTCAGGTATTCGTTTTGCGTGCCGCGCTCGACTCCCAGCCAGACCATCGCCGGCCTCAGCCGGTAACCGAGGCGTTCCGCGACGCTCCGCATAAGGTTATAATGTTTTTCATGGCCCTCAATGGCATGCCAGGGGTTGAATCCCAGGCCCAGGTAATTCACACTGCAGTCCAGGACGCTCTGCAGGTGTTTGTCCAGGGGCACCGGCTCAAAGATTTCACGATCATGAAACAGGAACGGGCCGGTTTCAATGATAAACCCCGTGCCGGGTTTCCTGACCCGATCGTGAAATTCGCAATCCCGGGAAGTAAACAGCCAGCCGCCCATGGCGTCGCGTCTGACCCAGCACCCATTGCGCATGGCGTAATCCGCGGAGAAGTTAAGCGGGCCGTGCGGCGAACGGTCAACGTAAACCATCATTGCCGCCGGGGTCTGCTTGAACGCGCGCAAATGATCGTCAATCAGGCGCTGACCGACCCTGGAAGCCGATTGGTTATCGCGAAAGGGATTTTCCTTGCGGTGATGCCATTCGCCCCAGTAACCGTAGCCGGAAATATCCGCGAATTCCAGCATGGGGTTATGATCGAAATTGTCAGCCAAAAGGAATAACAATTCGCGCCACGCATCCAGATAATCGCCGGTATAGGCCGGGTAATATTTCGTATATGGCCCGACCAGATTGTCGGCTTTTTTTTCCGTGACGCATTGATACGGAATCATTTTGATTTTACCGGCCAGAAATTCCGGCACGCTGGCGGCATGGCGGCTTTGCGGATTTGACGGCATGACGCGGAATGCAATGCGTTTGCCGCGGGCGGCGGCCGCTTCTACCGCCCAGTTCCATGCCGGCGGCAAATCCAGGCGGCCGGGCCGGCGCTGCAGTTCGCGCCATTCCGGTCGCAGGTAAATCACGTCGCAGAATTCCAAGGCCGCCATTTGACGGATCAGTCCGCGTGTAATTTTTCCCGGCTTGTCGCCCAGTTTGCGGTAAAGGTGGTCGCTGGTGGCATAGCAGCAGATGCCGCCGCCGGGATTGGGGATATGGTCCAATGACGGCTGGTAAAACGCTATGTCTCTTTCCAGCAGCCTGGTCCTGGCGGGGGTGTATGACCTTTGCATTTCAGCGCACCGAGAATATGGAGCCGGTGAAGCGGTATTCATAAGCGCCCATATCCACCTGGCCGTGGAAAATGCGCGGCATGCCGTCCAGGTCCAGGGCGCCGTCCATCCAGGACTGGTTCAAGCCGGAATCAATGGCGGGCGAGCCGCTGCCCAGCCGGTAATCGCCTTCGGCCGCGTTGATCAAAAGCGGGTCGGCTTGCTGGTTGCCGGCGCCGGGCGGGAAATCGCCGTAATCCGGAGCGCAGCAGTAAGCAAACATGTTCGATGCCCCGGCTGCCGGCGCGTAGATGTCGTCATCCGTTCCCGGGTCATTGGTGTTGACATTGCCGGCAATGACGGTGTTCAGCACGGCATTAGGGACGTTGGTGACTTCGGCCAGCAAGCCGGCCCCCTGGCCGCCGGTGTTGCCGGCGATGGTGCAGGATTCAATATAACAATTGATGGCGCCCAGTATGAGGCCGCCGGCGCCATTCGAAGCGATCAGGCAATTGTACAGGTAATTGTTCGTCGTGCACAGCATGGCCGCGCCGGTGTTGCCGATCAAGCGCGAGTGATACATATTAAACATGGGAGTCCAGGTACCCCCGAACCCGATGGCAGTCGCGCCGATATTGCCCGTGATCAGGCAGTTGCTCACCGTTGTTACGCCGGACTGGTTGGAAAACATGCGGATGCCGCCTGCCAGCGTGGAAGCGGAAGTATTGTTGCGGATGATGCAGTCGGTGACCAGCACGTTGCGTTCCAGCAGCAGGCCGGCCCCGTTATAGGCCAGGTTTTCTTCAAAAAGGCAATTAGTTACCACGACATTGTATCGGAAATATCCGCCGCCGCCCTGGCCGCCGTTGATTCCCCCGGCAAAGCCGTAGCGGTTGCCGATGAAAAGGCAATTGTCCACCAGTCCGGTTTTGCCGGCTGTGGCCATCAGCATATAGATGCCGGCGCCATAATGATTAGCGGTCAGACGATTGGTGGCGATCAGACAATTGAGAACGATGCCCGCGGCATCGTTGGCGTAGATTCCGGCGCCGCGGTCGGCGCGGTTGTTCGCGATCACGCAATTGCTGATCGTGGCGCCGTCGGCATTGAGGCGGACGCCGCCGCCGAAGTTGTTGGCTCCCCAGCCGTTGGTGATGGTCAGCCCGGCCAGCAGGGCATTGGAATGATTCAGGGAGAAACAGCGGTTGGTGATGGCGCGGCCTTCATAATTGCCGCCGTCAACAATGACGGCGTCGCGGTCGCCGCCCCAGCCGCGGACCTGGACGTTAGATACCTCGGCCTCGTTGGTCAATACGTAAGTGCCGTTGGATACCAGCACGACGGCGTTGTTGTCCAGCGCATTGGCGTATTCCACGGCGATGTTCAGGCTGGTGGCCGCTTTCGGCCAGGTGTCGTACGGCGAGGTATGCGATCCGCCGCCGGCCACATACACGTTTTGCGCCGCCGCCAGCGCCGCGAATGATATTAACACAGCTAGACATAAACCGGAGCGTGTTCTGACTGACATGCTGTCCTCCCTTGTTTGTACCTGATGAATACTGGCGTTAAGGTGATTGTCCGTGATAAATAAAGGGTGAATCAATAAAAGCCTTCAGTTTATTCCTGCATCAGCCATGGGCGCCGCCGCAGCCAGTATATCCCATGGAAATCCATGCCACTGCCAAACCGGGCGGATAGTGGCGCATCCGGCGGACATTTTCCCGGACACTGTGATCGTCAGATGAATGTTTTCCGCGGGTGCATGTCCGGGCAATTTGCAGAGATAGTCGCAGAAGCCGTCCAATTCCGTCCTGCCCATCGTCAACTGAACCTGCTTCTGGTAATCGAAAAAAGCATCGGCGGTCTCGGGAAGGTTTTCCTGGCCTGACACCGGCGTAACCGCCAGCGAAGTTTTCCGGCCGGTAGCCCGATCAATCTTTGACAGCTCCAGCCTGTCAATGCGCGCCGGCCCGCCATTCGTCAGGGTCAGCCCGAGGTTGTAATACCCGCCTTTGCCCGCGGCAAACTCGCTGATGTTGATCTCCATAGAGATCGCATTTTGCCTGGTATTGGTTGCCGCCCAATGCGCGATAACTTTCGCCGTTCCGGGTGAGGATAGGGATGAATCATCCGGTAATCCCGCCGCGCGGCGGTATTTGTCGGCCGTGCGCAGCAATCCGTAGGCGGTTGGGCGCAAACGGCTGTTGCCGCCCGACGGATAAGGATTCAAGCGGGGTTCCGGCTGCGCGCGCGCCTGGCGGTCCCATTCGTAGATGCCGGCACGGACGAGTTGGGCGTGCCAGAGCAACGCGTCAAGTTTTTCGGACAACTTGCCGCGGCGGGCCGCATCGTTCCGGATTAATCTGTCTTGCAGCAGGCTTTCAATATCCCGCATCAGGGGGATGGATTGCAATGCCGCGAATGTCGCGGAAGATTCAGCTTCCATGAAAGCATCCTGCCCCTGGCGCGCCAGCTTTAAAGCTTCACGGGCATTGATCAAGGCGCCGTTCAAGGCCGCGGTTGACGGCATATTACGCTGGATAACCGGATAACTGATGCCGCCGGAGGGATTCCGGCTCAGGGATTGGAGCAGGCCGGTTTCCGCCAGAGTCCAGGCGGCTTCGCCATGGCGCAAGGCCCATCGGGCGAATAATTCCGGCTCGGCAAGGCCGGTGACGGTGGCGTAAGCGCGCGCGAATTCATAAGGCGAGCGTCCATATGCGTTCCACGTCCATTCGCCCAGCGCGGCGAGGTTGAAATCGAAATAACGCAGATCAACGGTCAGGAAACTGGTGACGGCATCCAGCCGGTTGTCGGCGAATTCCCGGGCGCGGTAATGCAAAAACTGGGGCATGACACCCGGAAAAATGGCAAACCACGAAGGGGTGATTGTGGGATACACGTCCACCATACCCCCCGCGCGGGCGAACTCCGCCAATTCCGGAAATATGATCGGCCGGCGGTCCGGGATGTAAGTCTGGGCGTCGCCGTAATGCGCCACGCCGACATCGCGCGGCAGCAAAGCAATGATTCCGGCATTGACGCCCGCGCGAAAACTGCCCTGGCTTAATGTAATCCTGAGTCGCAGCCAGGGATATTTTTCTTTGGCTTTTGCAAACGCCTTGAGAATGCCTTGCGCTTCCAGCACATACATGTTTTTGCCCTGGCACCCTTCGCAATGGCACTCAATCTTCGTGTTTTCCGTCAGCCATATTTCGATGTCCTTGCCGTAACCCTGTATCATTTCCGCCATGCGTTCCATGTGGGCGGCCAATAAACGGATTATGTCGGGATTCGACATGCAAAAGCCCGGATGGCGCGGTTTGGCCGCGCCCGGCGGCAAGACCGGTACGGCTATGCCTTGCCAGTCTTTTTCGGAACGGGACGAAAGATGGCCGAGATAGGGGATGACAGTGAGCCCATATTCCGCCGCATTGGGTGGGTTGAAAACATCCCGTGAATAATCATCCGACCAGAAAAGCATGAACTTGGTGATTTTTCCGGAAATGTCCGCTTCCGACCGGATGCCTGCCTTGAACATATTCAGTTTCCAACGCGTGAAACGGCGGACAAATTCCAAGTTCAAGTGCCTGTTGTCCCAACCCCAATTCCCGCGCTGCGCCATGTCGGGCCAATCCAGGATTTCCGGCAACGGTATTTCCAGGAGCGTGCCGGCTTGGACATCCTGCGGCGGTATTTTAATCAGCTGTGACAGGGTGCGCGCGGCATAAAGCAGGCCGGGAGGCGCAGCGGCGGCCAGGATGATGCAGGAGGGATGCCCTTTGGCCGAAGTGATGATGTAGGCTTGATCGGCGTTGGGAAGCAATGGAAGTTGTCTGACCTTCGCGGCCGATCCGGCGGGCAGCGCGTTGGGACAGGCGTTGATGTCAACCAGCCGGATGACCAGTTCGGCCGCGCCCGGGCCGGCTGGGGCGGACGGTTCCAGGAGGTTGCGGATGGCATCCAGCGCCGGCGCGTTTGTGGCCATGTTTATTTCCAGCCTGATCTTTTCAGGCTGGGAATGGATGGTTTCCGTGACCGCCATCTGCTTGGGCAGCGGAATTACACGATCCCGCCATTTTGTTTCCGCGGCCTTGACTCCGGCGCATGCCGCCATGCCCGCCAGCGCCGCCGCTGCAATTATCCCCGTTTTGTTCATGCCCCATCCGCCTGGTTATTTGCCGGCAAGGTTTTGTTCCACCCGTGTCAACCAATCCAATCCATATTTCGTTTTGCCATCGGTGGCTTTGATATTATCTGCGACCGCCTGCCGCAGGTTATCAAGCAGTTCCTCCCGTGGCCGGTCCGGATGGCCGTTCAATTCAGCGGCCGCCTGCAACAGGTTGAAAAAAGCTACGGCCCGTTGCGACTCGATGATTAAATCATCCCGCTGGATTAACCGTGCGCAATCCAGTGCGGCCCGCGCGCGCGCCGCCAATGTTTCGTTTGCAAAAGCGCCGCCGCCGCCGGGAGGTCCGGGTTTTTGCCGGTCGGCTAGTGCCTGCAAAGCCTTGTGGGCGGGGCCGGAAAATTTCCGGTGAATTTCGTTCGCCGGTCCGATCAGTTCCACCCAGTCGGCAAAGGCTTCCGGATGGTCATATCCCTGATTACATGCCCAAGCCAGCGCAAACTCGCGCTCCGTACGCCCGCGCGCATTCCAGGTCCACTCCGCCAGGGCGGCATTATTGAACTTGATGCCGTTAAACCCGCAGGCGCCGGCCCAGCCTTTTTGGCGCAGATCGAGGATTTGTTCGTGCAAGGGCCGCAGGGCATAACTCAAATAAGTGTGGAGGTGCCAGTGTATTACCCGGCGTCCCGCGCGGGCGCATTCGTCAAACAAAGCCTGCCCGCCGTAGACATATTCAATGATGACTTGCGGCGGCAATTGTTGCAGGCAGGCCGCGGTTGCCGGGGACGCATCCGCCAGGGAAAAGAATATCCGCAGGTTCAAATCGGGGAAGATTTCCCGGACCGCATTCCAGGCCGCGAGCAGGACGTCGGTTTCCAGTTGTATCTGGCGTTTGCCCGAACGGACGCATTGCCCGCACGTGCATTGCGATGCGTATTCGGATTGCCAGACGGAAATATCCCGCACGCCCTTGCGACCCAGGTCTTCGAACAATTGGCGCAGCAATTGTTTCAGCAGCGGGTTGGAAGCGCACGGGACGCGATGGCGTCGGCTGGGGTTGTGTGTCTGCCAGGCGGTTTCGCCCTGGCCGGCCAATTCGGGATAGGCCGTGAACAGGCGCGCGTTCTCCGGCCGGTCGAGGAAATTCAAATGGGTGATTTGCACCGGTAAAACGAACGCGCGCCGGCGCAACGCATCCAAAGATTCAAGGTTGATCTTATAAACCAGCGGCTGCCCGCGTTGCGCCGGTTCCCACCCGCCGGAAAATTTCGTCAGGTTTAACTTGAAGGAAGACATCCAGGCCGATGTGTAATCGGGCGCCTTGACATTCCATGTGCCGCGTTCAGCAAAATCGGGCCAATCCACAACCAGGACCGTGGGCACGGTGACATTTCCATTGCATACGCGGGGCGCTAGAAGCTGCTTCAGGGTCTGCACTCCGTAATATACACCTTTTGCGTTCCAGGAGGTTACCGCCAGCGCGGGGCCCGGCAACGGCCGGATGCAATACGCCTGACCACTGTTGGGCAGGGTTTGCAGGCGCGCCGCCTCGGGCACGGGCATGCCCCTGATTGCGCCTGGGGCGTCTAAAACGCCTAAGACGATCTCGTACAGCGGATTATGGACAAGTTCGCCGGCCTTGATGCCCAGTAATTCCATCAATTCGGCGCCCGCCTGTTTTTCGATCTCACCCGCCGCAGGATTAATCCATAATCCAAGTTCGGCGGTTGACAGTGTGGTTTGACCGCTGATGGCGATTTCATGAGGCAGGGGAATCAGCCGCGCGCGCCAATCCTGCGCGTTGTGATCATTTTCGGACGCCGGCGCGGCATGCCCCGTGCCCGGGCGGGCGATGGCGATCAGAACGCCGCAGCAGAGGATGCCCAGGCATGATTTCATTTTTCCCCCGCGCAATTTGCCATGACAACATGCTCCATCCGCATGGAAGCGCAATGCCGGAAAATGACCGGATCAGTTCCAGTAGTCGAGATATCCAGATTATTGAAACACACATTCCGGATAACAGTGTCCGGATGGCCGATGACCTGGCAGGCGGCTCCGCCGCGCGCGCGGATATGGGTGAAAGTCAGCCCGGACAAGCGTTTTAAAATAATACCCGGCTCCACATAAAGCCGGATGGGAGACTGGGCGGCATTTACCGTGATATTCGAAAATTGCATGTCATGCACATCCGCCCGGCTGCCGGATGCCGGACTGGAATAGCGCGCGGGATACTCGAACAGAATGCCGTCTACCCCGCTGTTGATGGTAATGTTGGAAAACACGCAATTGCGGATGGCGCCGTCGCTGGGGCAGCCGACGCGGATGCCCTGGCAGCCGCTGTTGAAAACACAGTTGCTGACGGCAATGTTTTCGCAGACGGCCGGCGCGTCATAAACCTGCTGGATGGCGCGCACGGCCAGGCAATCGTCCTCGGTGTCAAAGATGCAATCGCTGATAGTGGCGTTGCGGCAGGCGTCCAGGTCAATGCCGTCAATATTCTGCATCCGGCGGTCGGCTTTTATTTTTACGCCCTGTACGTTCAAGGCTTCGGATTGCATCAGCCAGAACGTCCAGCAGGGCGAGTCCACGCAGGTGATGCCGGAGATGCGCACATTCCGGCAATGGTAGAACATCACCAGGCGCGGCCGGGGCGTGTCCGGCTTCCGGAATTTGACTCTGCCGCGGCTGCTGGTGTAAAGCTCCCGGTAAAATGCCGGACCGGAGCCGTTGATCTCCCCGGCGCCGGTGATGGCGAGGTTTTCCGCGTCCACGGCGCGGATCAGGCTGAAAGCGCCTTCCGGCGCGTTTGCGGGCTGGAAGCCGCCGGCTCGCATCCCGGCATAATCGGCGAGCGACGGGCTGCCGATCAGGCGGCTGCCGGGCAGGAGATGGAACTCGACGCTGCTTTTCAATTCCAACCCGCCGGTCGGAAAATCACCGGGCGGGCATACCACCCGGCCGCCGCCGCCATCATGGCAGGCGTCTATCGTCTTTTGGATGGCGGCGGTATTCATGGCGGATGCATCCGCCCGGGCGCCGAAGTCGGTAATGTAATAATCCGCATGCATCAAGCGGTCAGCTTTATTGATTGGTTAAGGCGAACGATTTTCGGCGCAAGGTAGATTTTGCGGTTGGCCGGTTGGCCGGCGAGCATGGCATGGATTAATTCGCCCGCATGCCGGCCCATGGCCTGGCGCGGCAATTCCAGCGCCAGCAGTGGAACTTGCAAATCGGCCAGGTCGCCGGTATTGCCGGCGGCGGCCAGGGTGAAATCCGCCGCCGGCCGCAATCCCCTGGACATCAAATACAGGGCGGCGGCAATTGCCGGGGAACTGGAAAAACAGACCAGGGCTTGCGGGCGCGCGCCGGTAAAAAACAATTCATCCAGCGCGCGGTAGAGCGCGGGCCGGTCGGCCATGCCCAAGCGGCGGATATTGCCCGGCAGCGCCCCGCATTCGGAAGAGATGCTTTCCAGCGCCGCTGCGGTGGGATGCAGCGGATCAACCAGCACCGCGATTTTGTCCGGCGGAACGCGCGTGCCGGCAAAAAGTTTTTTAAATCCGGCGTGGTAATCAACCGCGACACAGGGCAGGTCCAGCCGGCGCGCCAGGTCCGGTTTTTCAATTATCAGGAGCGGATAGCCGTCCCGGGCCAACTCTCCGGCATGTTCAGTTAACAGCGTATCTTCCGTGTATGGCGGGAAGAGAATAACCGCGTCGTTTTCCTGGCTGGCCGACCGCAAGGCGCCCAGGTATTCCGGGATGGAAGACCAGGTGCAGGGGTATGCCTGAATGCGAAAGCCAAGTGCAAGGCCGGCCTGCCGGAGACCGTCGAGCATCGGCAACCATGAACTGTTGATATGGGGCGATACCAGGGCAATTTTGGCGATGCGACTCAGGACGAAGGTCCCGCGCCCCTGGTGCTTGACCAGGTAGGCCTGGCGGCACAATTCCGCGATGGCCCGGCGCAGTGTGGTAATGCTGGCCTGGTAGGTCCGCATCAACTCCGGCTCGGTGGGAATCTTGTCGCCAGGCTTGTAGATTCCGGAATTAATCTTGCCGCGGAGATCGCTTTCTATCTGCCGGAAAAAGCATTTGCCGTGTTCAAGTTGCATCCTGCCCCCATGATTGATAAACATGGCAATCATAGCTATGATACGCGGCGTGTCAATTAAAAAGTGGCGAGGCTGCCGGAAGCATTGTTGATCGCAGGCACCGGAGCCTTAATCTGGCTATGCCCCCGCCCGCAGCCCGCGGCTGGCGCGCCGGCCGGCGCTAAAGGGCCGGGTGATACCGGTTGGCGTAAGCCAGCGACCAGAAATCGCGCGCGAGGATGATTTGACGGCGCAGCCGGTCGGCTTCGAGCATATCGGCGGCTTTAATGACCAGGGTGTTGTCTTCCCAACGGACGAAGGGAAAACGCCGGGCTTTTTCGCTCATGCCGTGGTAACGGTGTGCGATCCGCATCTCGATCCGTCCCAGATTAAACGGCGGCGTTTTGCCGAGGCGATCAAGCGCGCGCCGGGTCTTTTCCTTCAATTCGCGCTCGATGGCGCGGAAGGGCCGGCAGATGGCGGAGTGGTTTGACAAACCGTACTCGTCGCACACGAATTCTATGGGCGCCGGCAGGTTGCGCCGGGCTTCCAGCAGCACCTGGTGATCGCCTGAGGCGAAGACCGTGGGCGTGCCCAGCGCGCCGGCGACCGCGGCCATGTAGGTCAATTCCCCCGTCCAGAGACCGTTGAGGGTCATCTTGTAATTGCAGGCGCTGTTGAAGGAATGGGCGATGACCGATTTTGGATCGCCGGCCGGCCCATGCTGGCCGACGAAGAACAAGGCGTCGTATTTTTCGGTCATCATTGCGCCGTGAATGATCTTGACTCCGTCCGGCAGCACGCCGGGCTGGAATTTGTGCGCTTCATGCAGGGTGATGTCGCGGATGCCTGCATCCATCAGGGTCCTCACCACCGTGTTGATTTCCGCGGTCATGACCTCGGTGTTAAACGGCACTTCGCCGGAGGCCGGCAGGCCGAACCCGCCCCAGACCGCGCCGCTGACGCCTTCAATGTCGGTAACTATGTAAATGCGCATGAGAAGAAGATTCTGAATGATCAATGATGAATTATGCAAACAACATGGTTTACCACACACAACCGCGGATTTTAATCATGCCACATAAGCACATTGGTTTCTCCCTGGAAAGGCCATTTTTCCATTGTAGCGCATAACTTGGCACGTACCGGATTACAGCGGCCATATTTCCATTTTTCGGTGTAACGGTCGCCTTGGCGTAATTGTATGTCCCAACAATCCTGTTGCCAGAGCGGGTCAGGCCACTTGGAGGGCGCGGTTCCACCCGCGCCGGCATAGGCCGGGGTGTAACCCGGCCCTCCAATATCATGTTGTGTCATGTGCCCCACGCTTCCACCTTTATCCTCGGTTTAATAGTGTTTTCGCGGAGGGTCAAAGATTGGCGTTAATAATCTGCAAGCCGGCGTAACGATAGAATTCCAGGAGCTGATCGGCCTGCGTAATCCGCACGGTAAAGGCATGCGGGGCGGACCGGATGATGCCCGGGTAGCCGTCCGCGTTTTTCAATGTGACGCGGGGGTCGAAATTGATGGTGAATTCCGCGGGGAGCCGCGCCGGCGATGCGCGCCTGGCCATGTTTAGCGGCTTGATCCCGCGGCTTTGGAAATAAAGCGCCAGCAGGGCGGTTTCCGTGAGCGCCGCCCGGCCCAGGCGCATGGACTTGATCAAGGCCAGGCGCGTCCGGCCCGGCAGTCGCTTGAAGCCGCGACGCAGGAACCAGACGGCACGATAATGGCGTTCGAGCAGAAAATAATCCGCATTGCGGATGATTTCCGCGGCGGGGTCCAGGCGCATGAAATCAACCGGAAAGGCCTCATGCACATCAAAGGCGTTGAAGCCGGCGCGGCGCGCCTTCCGGATGGCGCGGTTGACCGAGTCGGTCATGGCCCGGCGTAAGCCGGGATCGGCCTGTGCCGCGGACAGGTCCCGCCAGGGCGGCAGCCCCAGGCCGTGGAAAAGCACGGCCGAGACATAACGGTTGTCGGTGATGATCAACAGGCGTTTTGGTTTGCTTTTCAAAATTCCGTGTCCCGGTGATGCGTCGGTTGCTGGTCAATTTGCTTAGCTCAAATCCGCCGGAATGTCAAACGAAATATCGGGCGGGCCGAATAATGCTTGCGTAATCATAACGGGTGTGCTATCTGTTTGTACATGGTGTTCGGTGTTTGCAGAATTTGTAATTATTCTGAATTCTGACTCCTGATGCCTGAATATTTTCAAAACTTGAGTTTTAAAAGTTGGCTTATGCCATGACGGAAATTTCCGGAAAAGACAGGATGCGCGCCGCGCTGGACCATCGCTGCCCCGATCGGCCGCCGGTTGGCGAATTGGAGACGCTGCCCGGCGCGTTCTGCTCCCGCGTCCTTGGCCGCCCCTCGGGCATGGGCGCCTGGAGCGAAAAACGCAACGCGGAATTATTATGGGATGGGCGCAGGGATGAGCTGGTTGCGTCCGTCATCCGCGATAAGCTTGAATTAACCCGGCTGTTTAAACACGACATTGTCACCGTCAACCTGGTGCCGGACCGCGACCGGCCGGCGCCCGAACGCCTGATGCCCGCCGGCGCCGGCCGGTGGACCAACCGCGCCGGGGATGTCTTCATGCTTTCGGAAGGCAGCTATGTCTGGGTTAAGCCCGGCGGCCAGCGGCGTCCGCCCCCCTACGGTTTGCTGCCGAAAAAACCGGATTACCGGCCCACGGCATCGGAAACCGAACTCGTTGACGCCGTCAAACGCGCATTCGGGGCTACCCATTATATCGTGACCGATCTGATAACCGGCCCCCCGGGATTGGGTTATTTCCGCCTCTGGGGCAGGGACGATGATTGGGTTTATCTCTATGAGCATCCCGCCGAGTGGTTGTCTTTGATGCTGGATGAAACCGAAATAGTGTTCGGATTGACCGTGAAATTCGCCCGCGAGTGGGGGCTGGACGGCATAATCTATGATCACGATCTCGGGCATAATACGGGACCCTTTGTTTCGCCGGAGTTGTTTGCCCGCACTATCGCTCCGGTCATGTCCCGGCGTTCGGAAATTCTGCATGCCGGAGGGTTCAAACATATTCTGCATTCCTGCGGCAATAACCGCGCGCTGATGGATATGTTGCTTGACTCCGGGGTGGAGGTTTACCAGTCCATCCAGCCCCAGATGTCCATTTTGGAATTGAAAAAATCCTTCGGCGATCGTTTGGTTTTGTGGGGAGGGGTGGACGCGGAATTGTTGCTGCCGGACGCCGGTGAAAGGCAATTGCGCGCGCGATGCCGCGAAATATTACGGCGTTGCGCCGCGGGCGGCGGTTATATTTACGGCACAAGCCACAGCATCATGCCCGGCGCCGCGCCGGAAAAATACCGGATCATGCTGGAGGAATTGGAAGAATATGCGGGGAGGTTGGCCGGACATGGTTAAGGATGTTCACGGTTCCGCGGTTGATGGTGGTTGGGGGGGATCGCTTGCAACCGCTGAACCATACCTAACCGCTGAACCATACTCAACCGCTGAACCTCGCGCAACCGTGGAACCCCATTAACCAGTTAACCATCCGGGATGACATGTTGACGCAAAAACAGATAGCGGACAAACTGGGTTTGGCGCAGATCACCGTTTCGCGCGTGCTGAACAATCACCCGTCGGTCAAGCCTGCCACGCGGGCGCGCGTGCTGGCGGCGCTGGGGCGGGGGTATGCCTTGAATGTCAATGCGCGCAACCTGGTGCTGGGCCGCAGCGGACGCCTGGCGCTGGTGATACCCGATGCCGGCGCGTTCAAGTCGCCGTTTCTGCCGCTCGTCATGGCCGGCATTGCCGGGGAATCGCGCCGGCGCCATTACGCGACTTTTTTCGTGGATATGCAGAGCCTGGCGCGGCCGGAGGATGCGGCCGGCGAACTGCGGGGCGCGGATGCCTGCATCGTTTTCAATTTCGGCAGGATGCGGCCTTTTTTAACGCCTCTGCTGCGCGTCTTGAAAGCCAGCCGCCGGCCGTACGTGCTCGCGCAGTCCCACGGCGGCGGCGCAGGCCCCGTGCTCTCGGTGGACAATGTCCAGGGCGGCGTCCTGGCCGCCCGGCATCTGCTGGAACTCGGCCACCGGCGCCTGGCTTTTATCGGCGGAACGCGCTCGCCGGAGTCCATGGAGCGGCGCCGCGGCTTCGCGCGGGCGTTGCGCGGCGCCGGCCTGGCCTTGCGGCCGGGTAGCGCAATCCAAACGGATGGATTATCCGGGATTTCCGGAGCGGCCCCGGCGTTGACGCAACTTCTTCAACTGAAACCCACGGGCATCTTTGTCTACAGCGACCGGATCGCGCCGGGGTTGATTTACGAGTTGCTGAAATGCGGGTTGCGCGTGCCGGATGATATTTCCGTGGTCGGGTTCAATGATTTTCAGCCGTTTGTCACCATGTTCAAGCCGCACCTGACAACGGTGCGCCAGCCTTTACCGGAACTGGGCTTCGCCGCGGTGCAAATGGCGCTGGACGGCCCGACGCCGCCCGGCCGCCGGCTGCTGCCGACCACCCTGGTGGTGCGCGATTCCACACGGGCGGTGTAAGTCCTGGCCCAATCGAGAGGAAAACAAAATTTAACCTATATTCGGCATTTGAAATTCAGGAAACGGAATAAAATGTTGAGAATAAGAACATTAGGCTTGAATAACCCTGCACCCATTGGGTGTAAAAAAAGTTTCCTGAATTTCAAACCCGGAAAGGGTTGGCGATTTTACTGCATCTGCTTTGTTGCGAAGGATTCGCGGTATGCTTATACAGCTTCATCCTTCGCGCCGCCTGCTTGCGCGAAACGCAGGCAAGCGCATCTGCAGCAAACTTGCCAACTGCCGGATATAGGTTTAACGGATGGGGGAGCGTATTTTTCAATCCAGAGCCGGATGAGCGTAGGGGGAGTATCTCACAAAGTCGCCCAGCCACAAAGCATCAACCGTCATGTTGTTCTGCTGGTTCTGCCTTGGTGTCTTTGAGCCTTTGTGTGAGAATATTCTGTTTTCAATCAATCTTGTGCTGCTCAGTGTGTTCCAGCGTGCGCGGGCTTGAACCCGCTTTGTTTCGCGGACATAATCCCATGCGGAGAAAATCATGAACATAACCAAAGTTGGCGTGATCGGGACCGGGGTGATCGGCAAAACGCACCTGGCGGCATTGCATGGGCAGCCGGATTTTCAAATTGTCGGCCTGGCGGACACGGATCCGGCCGCGCTGCAAAAAGCGGGGGCGCCATATCCGTACCCCCGGTTTGCGGACGCGGAGTCGCTTTTCGCGGAAGGCCGGCCGGATTATGTCGTGATCTGCACCCCCCATTTCAGCCATGCTCCGCTGGCGATGGCCGCCATGGACCGCGGTATCCACGCCCTGGTGGAAAAACCTTTCGCCATCCAGGCCTCCGCCGCGGATGCGGCCATCCAGGCCAGCCGGCGGACTAACTGCCGGCTGGCGGTGAGTTTCAACATGCGGCCCCGCGCCCTGCATGCCAGGCTGCGGCAGTTGCTCGCCGAAAACGCCATCGGCCAACTGACACAGGTGACGATGGTGGCCACCGCGTGGTTCCGCTCAATGTTTTATTACCGCAGCAGCCCCTGGCGCGCCACCTGGCGCGGCGAGGGCGGCGGCATCCTCGTCAACCAGGCGCCGCACGATCTGGACTTGCTGATCGAGATGGCCGGGCTGCCGTCGGAAGTCCTGGCCGAAGTCGCCACCGTGGGGCATGCGATTGAAGTGGAGGACAGCGTGTCGGCTGTCTTGAAGTGGGATAACGGCCTGCGCGGCATGCTGCACGTGAACACCAACGAATATCCCGGCCGCACCATGTTTGAACTGGCGGGCACGCGCGGCGCGATCATCCTGGAACCCAAACGCCTGACCATGTCGGCGCTGCACGGGGATACGCGTGAAATCAGCGACCATGCCGGCGATCGGAAAGCCCGGCCGGAAATGGACAAAACCATTGTCTGGGATGATCCGCCCGATCAGAATCGTTACCTCGCAATGCACCGCAATTTTGCCGCCGCCTGCCGCGGGGATGAACAACTCATCTGCCCGGCGGAGGACGGACTGAAGGAAGTCGAACTGGCCAACGCCATCTTGATTTCCGGGATCAAGGGCCGGCCGGCGCGCCTGCCGTCCGCGCGCGATGAATTTGACGGTTTGCTCGAGGAACTGCAGGAGGCCGGCAATCTGACCGCCGTTAAAAATCGTTATGCAAAGTAACAAGCCAGCCGGAAACATGGCCGCAATCCGGGGAAAGAACACCGCCGATGATTATCATGCATGGCAATCGGCGCCAGCCAGGAATGCCTATGCAAGGCCATAACGCCATGATCAAGGCAATTACTCCCAGGGAACAGTTTCGCGCGGCCTTGGAATGCCGGCCGCCGGCCGGGCGGGTGCCGACGTTCGAGCTGGAATTTTTCCTGACCATGGAGGCGTTCGGTAAGGTGCATTCCCAGCACCGCCAATACGCGCAGTGGGAGCAGATGCGCGCCTCGGAACGGAAACTGCATCGGGAGGAAATCGCCCGCCTGTATCTGGCAGTGGCGGAACGTTACGAACATTACGCCATCCTCCTGCATGCCAATCCGCCTGTGTTGGCCGAACACCTGCGCTTGATATCTCGGGTCCGGGAACTCTCCGGGAGCCGCTATTTCCTCATGCTGCACGGCGACGCCACTTTCGGCATCCCGTCCGGCGGACGGATGGAGCAGTTTTGCCTTGAATTGGCGGACTGTCCGGCGCGGCTGAAGGACAAAGCCGCCGCCAAGGTTGACGCCGCCCTGGCGCGCGCGGAAAAATTGCGCGAGCATGGCGGCTTGGACGGGTTCGCGCTGTGCTCGGATTATTGCTTTAATTCCGGCCCATTTGTCAGTCCGGCGCAATTCGCGGAATTCATCGCACCCTATCTGGCGCGGCTGATTGCCGGGTACCGCGCTCTTGGTTTTTATGCGATCAAACACACCGACGGCAACATCATGCCGATCCTGGACCAATTGCTGCAGGCGCGGCCGCATGCCCTGCATTCGCTGGATCCGCAGGGCGGCGTGGACCTGGCCGAGATCAAACGGCGGACTGCCGGATCGTTATGCCTGATCGGCAATGTCAATTGCGGCTTGCTCCAAACCGGGACGGAAACGGAAGCTGCGGCGGATGTCCGCCGCGCCCTGCGGGACGGCATGCCCGGCGGCGGCTACATATTTTCAACCAGCAACTGTGTTTACACGGGCATGCCGCTGGAGCGATATGAACTCATGCTGGATATCTGGCGGCGGGAGGGCCATTACCGGCAGTCCATTTAGCATTAGCCCCAAGAAAGGAAAATATGTCCGCAGATGCCGCAGATTATTGCAGCTGGCGCGGAGAATACGGGAGGATAATTAATTCCGGATCGTGAAAAACAAAACATTCCATATGATCGGCAATGCGCACCTGGACCCGGTGTGGCTGTGGGATTGGCGCGAGGGTTTGAACGAGGGCATCGCCACCTCCCGCGCCATTCTGGACCTGATGGATGAAAATCCGGATTTGACCTGCATCCGCGGCGAAGCCGCCATTTACCGGCATATCGAGCAATTCGATCCGCGAACTTTTGGGCGCATCAAAAAATACGTGCAAAACCGGCGCTGGGACGTGGTGGGCGGCGTCTGGGTGCAGCCGGATATGAACCTGCCGGGCACGGAAACCCTGGCGCGCCATTTCCTGGCGGCCAAGCGTTATTTTTCCGAGCGGTTCGGACGGGATGTCACGGCGGCCTGGGCGGCCGACGCCTTCGGCCACAGCGCCGGTCTGCCGGAGTTGCTGGCCGCGGCGGGGATGAAGTATTTTGCGTTTACCCGGCCGCGACGCCGGCAATTGCCGCTGGAGGAACCCGCGTTCCAGTGGGTGGGCTCGGGCGGCGCGCGGATTCTGGCCTACCGGCCGCTGGTCGGACAATACCTCTGCGAGCGCGCCGATATAACTACCCGCCTGGACAAGTATCTGGCGGCGGCGCTGGCCAGCCGGATTGACAATGTGGGCGTATTTTACGGGCTGGGGAATCACGGCGGCGGGCCTACGCGGCGCCTGCTGGCGGATATCCGGCGCTGGGCCGCAGCGCATCCGGAAATCAAGGTGGTTTTCTCCGGCTTGCACCCTTTTTTCGCCGCCTTGGCCGCGGAAGCGGCGCAACGGGGGCCGGGCTGGCTGCCGGAACACCGGGGCGAGTTGAATTTCTGCATGCGGGGTTGCTATGTTTCGGCGGCCCGGTTCAAATCCGCCTACCGCCGGACCGAGGCGCTGGTCCACCGCACGGAACGGTCGGACACCTTGATCCGCGCGCGGTTCGGCGGCCGGCCGGCCGATTTGACCAGGGCCTGGGAAGCCTTGTTGTTTAATTCGTTCCACGACATTCTGCCGGGCACCAGCATCGAACGGGCCTATGACGACCAGTTCGCATGGCTGGGGCAAGCCGTGCACGAATGCCGGCAAGCCGAATTGGCGGCGTTGAACCTGCTGGCCGGCAAGGTTGACACCAGTGTGCCGCAACCGCCGGCCGATCACCCGGCCGCTACGCCGTTCCTGGTCTGGAATCCGCATCCGTGTCTTTACCAGGGGCCGTTGGAGTTGGAGGCCTGCCTGGATCACCGGCCGATTGCCGCTTATGCCGGCCGGCCCGAAGCCTTGCCGCTGGAAGTCCGCGGGCCGAACCGGCGGCCAATGCCGTTTCAGACAATTGCCACGGAGCATGCATCGTTCCCAAACCTTGCCTGGCGCAAGCGTATCGTCATCAATGTGAAAATCCCGCCCTGGGGCTGGAGCGTCTTCACCATGGGATGGCTTGAAGGCGCGCGGCGCCCGCGCGTTCACAATCCGGTAAAAGGCGGTGGCCACGGAATTCGCAATGAACAGTTACGCATCCGCGCGCGCAAAGGCGCGCGCGGGGTGGATGTGTTTTTGCGCGGACGGCCGTTGTTCGGGCAGGGCGGACTGCAACTGGCCGCCGTTGACGATGAGTGGGGTTCCTGGGGCGATGAAAGCGAAACGCCGGCATCCGCCAAGCGGGAAGAAATCAAAAGATATTGGAAAATAACCGGCGTGCATTTGCTGGAGTCGGGGCCGGAACGGTGCGCGCTCTGGGTGCGATTCAGCCATGGCCGCTCGCGCGCGGACCTGACCTTCACTCTTGCCCGCGGGCGCGCGGCGGCGGATGTGCAGGCGCGGATTTTCTGGGACGAACGCTCCGCGCGCTTGAAATTGATCATGCCCTGCGGTGGAACTGCGGCGGCATATGACGTGCCCGGCGGCGTGATCCGGCGCGGATCCTGCGGGGAGGTTCCGGGGGGGCGCTGGGTGCGGGTCGAAACTCCCGGCGCCGGTTTTGGTTTTGCCAGCGATGCGTTGTACGGATTTAATCTTTGCCGGGGCGTTTTGGAAGCCTCAATTGTCCGTTCCAGCCGTTACGCCGACACCCGGACCATGCCCGCCTCGGCTGAGCCCTGGCGGCCGGCAATGGATTTGGGTGAACTGCAATTTCGCTTCCTGCTGGCCGGCGGCGATGCGCCGCTGGCGCGGGAAGCCGAATTTTTGGAGCAGCCGTTGCCGGTCTTGCCGATGCCTGCCGCGCCGGGCGGGTTGGGCCGCGCCGGATCTTTGGGGCGGTTGCTGCCCGCCGGGCTCCAATTGCTGGCCGTCAAACCGGCGTGCGATGGCCGGGGGTGGATCATCCGGGCCCGGGAAATTGCGGGCC
>JAXGSX010000004.1:0-31074 GCA_040775225.1 Kiritimatiellia bacterium
ATGGCGCCGACCAGATCCAAATCCATCATGTTTCCGAGGCCGTGCAGTACCGCACGTTGGATCGCCAGTTCTGGGTTTAAACGGTGCGGACAACCAGCCAAAATATAACAATCGGATTCAGCGGCAGAAGAAAGAATAATATGCAAACTGCAAATTCTTTGAAAACGCGGTGCTGGTTGATGGTTTTCACGCTATGCTTGGCGGCGGGCGGCCTTGCGGCGGATGAGAGCAGGTCAAACCTCCCGGCGCGGCCCGGGGCGGACCTGGCGGCCGCGCGCGAGCTGGTTATGCGCGAGGTGCTGGCCGGCGATGCCGCCGGCCGGGACTTAGCCGCCTGGCCCGCGCTGGTGGACGCGGCCCGCGGCCGCTTGCGCAACTGGCGCGGGCCGGTGGCCATGCCCTGGCCGCAATGCTGGGTTTTCCAGATTGACGATGCCCCGACCGCCAACTGGGAACATCCCTGCCGGTATGTATTTGTGAAACCAGATTTGTCCGCCCTGATCGTGCGCGATGCGCGTTCGCCGTTGGAATTCACCGCTGCCGGCCCGGATATCAAGGCCGGGAACGGAGCGCGGCCGCTGACGGTGATCATTCCTTATCAACGCCCGGCGCGCCAGGCGCCGGCGCCTGCTGCGCCAAGCGCCGGCGGCCGGGCCATCCATTACAAGGGTGCTGGCTCAAACTGCTGGGCCGTGATCCTGTCCGGCGGTGACAATGCATATAATAATCACCTCCGCTATTGGAACGATTGTTCTTTTATTTACTCCACCCTGCGCCGGAAATACGGCTGGCCGCGCGACCAGATCATTACCCTGATTTCCGATGGACGCGATCCGGGACTGGACCGGAACGATGGCGCTCAGTCTGTGAATTCCCCGATAGACCTGGACCATGACGGCGTGGCGGATACCGACGGCCCCTGCACCCGGGCTGAAATTTATGACGCTTTTGACCGGCTGGGCGCAACGCTGGGCAGCAATGATCAGTTGTTGGTTTTTACCACTGACCACGGCTGGCAAGTCACCAATACGCACGCCGCCCTGAACCTCTGGAACGGGGAAGACCTTCATGATTATGACCTGGAAGGGTTGACCACCAACCTGCCGTGCCCGGTGATGTTCGTCATGGAACAATGCTACAGCGGCGGGTTTGTTGACAACCTGGGCCAACCGCAGCGTGTCATCACTACCGCCGCGGATTATGAGCACTCTTCATACGCCGGCGATACCTGGCCGGATTACAATCAGTACGCTTATTACTGGACCGCCGCCGTCCGCGGTTTTTTTCCCGGCCGCCATCCTTGGGAAGACGGCGTGCCATGCGACGCCGATGCCAATAATGACGGGTTTGTGTCTTTCCAGGAAGCCACTGCGTTTGCCCTTGCCAATGCTTATGCCGAGGATACCCCCCAGTACCAGTCGAATCCCGAAATGCTGGGCGACAACCTGTTCCTGATCAAGCATCCGAGCATCGCGCTGTCCATGCCGCGCCTGGCGCTGGCCGGCGATTTGGACGGGGACGGCAAGGCCGACCCGGCAGCATGGAACGCGGCGGATAACTCCTGGAAATTTTACCTGTCCGGGGCCAATTACATGGCCGCGTCGCTGCCGGCCTTCGGCGCAAGCAACGGCTTGCCCGTCTTCGCCGATTTCGACGGCGATGGATGTCCCGATCCGGCATTCTGTCCGGCTGACGGCGTCGCCTGGCAGACGCGCCTGTCCGGCGCCGGTTTTCAGTTGTTCCAGTTCGAAATCCATCTGGGCGGCGTAGGGTGGGCCGCGCTGGCGGCCGACATGGATGGCGACGGATTGGCCGATCCGATGGCCTACCTCGAAAGCGCCGGCCAATGGAGAGCGTTGCTGTCGGGCGCGGGGTACGCTCCGGCGGTGTTAAACTGGGGCGGATTGGGCTGGCTTCCCGCCGCGGCGGATTTCGACGGCGACGGCCGGACCGACCTGGCCTTGTACGGCTATGCATCCGGCAACTGGCTGCTGGCAGCTTCCGGCGCCGGTTACGCCGCCAGCCAGCCATTCCCGATCAGCGTGGCGCGGGGCGTGCCGGCGGCCGGCGATTTGGACGGCGACGGCCTGGGCGACATGCTGGTTTACCTGCCGGATGCCAACCGCTGGTGTTTCAATCTGTCAAGCATGCATTACATGTATTTTCAATAAACAGGAGGCAGCATGATCCGCAAAGCGTTCATCATGGAAGTGCAGCCCGGCAAGATTGATGCCTATGAAAAGAGCCATAATCCCATCTGGCCGGAAATGCGCGCGGCTTTAAAGCAGCATGGCCTGCATAACTATTCCATTTTCCACGACGCTGCCACGAATATAATGTTTGGTTACGTGGAAGTTGAGGATGAGGCAAAGCTGGCGCAGTTGGCCGATATCCCCGTCTGCCGGAAATGGTGGCGCCACATGCTGGAATACCTGGTGGCCGATGACCCGGCCTCCGGGAAGGCCCGGGAACGCTCCATGCGCGAAGTCTTCCACCTGGAGTGACGTTCGGTCAAAAAAGGGCTTGCTTAAATCCGCCGTGGCTTACAGGAAAATAATATGCGACAGCCTGACTATTTCTCCGGAATGTTTGCCGCTTGCCGCACCGGGTTCGGCGCGCCGCTCTTAACATTGCTGCTGGCGATGGCTTGCGCCCTGCCCGGAGCGCTGCCGGCCGCGGAGGCGGTGATGCGATTGAAAGTCGTCAACCGCAGCGGATTTCCGGATGACCGGGTGTATTTCATAATGGTCTGCCAGGCGCCGCTTGGGTATTTTGATTTCCGCCAGCATGTATTGGTGGAGACGCCAACGTTCACGCTGGATGTCAACGCCATGGCGGCCACCCTGGCGCAAATCAGGCAATACAGCGGCGACGGCACGGCCACGATTGCCTGCCCGGCCATGGGCAGCACCCGGATTTATTTTGCGCTGGGTAAAAATTTCGATCAAATGGGCGGATTCCCCGCGTCCGGCCCGGAAAAGGGCTGGGGCAACCCGGTGCCCTGGGCGATGTTTGAGTTCGATCTATCCCACCATGGATTTGTGAACCAAAGTAACGTGGATTTCTTCAGCCTGGCTTACACCCTGGCCGCGACCCGGAGTTCCGGCGAGCACGTCACAATTGGCATAACCACGCCATCTTCCACCATTTTCAGCGCATTCGAGGCGATCCCGCTCCCCGCGGACAGCGGGCAGCAGTCCGGAAACCCGCAAATTTTCAAATCGCTGATCGTCAAGGATGCCGCCGGCGGGGTGGTGCGGGTGATTGCCCCGAAAGCCGCCGCCCTGGGAGATGTCAGTGCCCCGTCCGCGCTGCCCCAGATGTTCACGCATTTCCTGCGCGATTATATCAACAATCACTGCTGGAAGCCTAACCGCGCCTTTTCCTTTTCCAGCAAAATTGCGGGAGACGCAAACACCTATTACGGGCGGGTCAGCGCCGACGGCCAGACGCTGGCGATTTATACCGATGCGGCGATGACCGTCCCGTATGCGGCGGTGCCGACACTGCCCCGCCCGAGCAATGCCTGGGGGCATCCCGCATTCAGCGTCAACCCCGGTTTGTGGCATAATGTCGGCGCCGCGGGTACGGCGCCGGGCGAAATTGACTGGGGCTACCTGCTTTATGGGCAGGACGGCTATGTGTCCGGGCCGGGGGCGCATTGGCATCTCGATCCGGTGGCGATGGCCATTCCGGTTTCCATCACGCGCGGCGTGATGCATTATGACAACGGCACGACGGCCTGGAAAGACAGCACAAAATATTACAAAGGCCTGAACGGAGTGAGCACGGCGGATCATCCGATTTTTTACTACGGCGAAATCCTGCACCGGTTCGGCCTGGCCGGACATGTTTACGCTCTTTCTTTCGATGATGTTTATGGCAGTGATTCCGGCGTCAGCTTTACCGACCCGAACGTTACGCTGACGCTCTATCCGTTCGATGCACCGCCGGCACTTGGCCCCTGTATCCGGGCCAACGGCCGGCGCGGTGCGGTGGCGGCGGTATATCCGGAGAAGGTGTCGCTGACCGTATCCATGCAGGCCGGGCAATATGCCGGCGTCCCGGTGGATTGGTGGGTGTTGGCCATTCCGAGTTACGGGAGCCAGTGGTATTGCCTGAATTCAAACCTGCAGTGGGCGGGGTTGCCGGCCGGCGACCTGGCCCAATGCCATCCGGCTTACAGCGGCGCCCTGGAAAATATTGACATCCCCGTGACGGTGTTGCCTTCAACTTCCTTGCCGCGCGGAACATACCACGTTTATTTTGCCGTGGATTATCCCATGGACGGCGTTTTGCATTATCCGTCAGAAACCATGCTTTATGACATGGTGACGGTGTCCGTGCGGTAAGCGCGAGCGGCTATTGAAATTGCTTGATGAAATCGCTGAATTGGGCTTTCAAACGCTCCAGTTCATCGTGGATGGCGGCGACGCGGGCTTCCAGGGCGTCCAGGCGTTCATTATCCGCCATGACGGCGATGCGGGCCGGTTCCAATGGCGCGGCCGGAGCCTGGCCCTCTTCCGAAATCTCTCCGCACAGCCTGTGCCCATAACGTTCTTCCCGCTGGCCGGGCTGGCGGGGGAGTCTGGCAACCAGGCGGGCGCCTTCCGGGGCGGACAGTTCGTTAAGCACGGCCTCCACCGCGTCCATCCCGTCAAACGGCGCCATGCGCCCGGCGCGGGTGCGCAGTTCACCCGCCGTCTGCGGTCCGCGCAGCAGGAGTTCGCAGAGGATTGCCTGTTGCCGGTCGGTCAGGGCCAGGACATCCGGCAGGCTGTGGCGATATTTCAGCGCACGGCTGTTGGCCAGTGCGACGGAAGATGCCAGCTTTTTTTCGCGGAGGTCGTCCAATGCCCGGACCACGGCTTTTTCGTCGGTCTGAATGACAGGATGGCGGTTGGATTTCTGGTTGCAGGCGGCGGTCAGCGCTGCGAGCGTCAACGGGTAATATTCCGGCGTAGTGGCGGATTTTTCGATCAGGCATCCCAGCACCCGCGCTTCCAGTTGGCTTAAGACGATATCCATGGCATTTCTCCGGCAGGGGCCGCCGCCCGGTTACAAATCCGGAAATGCGGCGGACATAAATTTTCGCGTGTCCCAGACGTAGCGTTGCAGGGCGGTTAGCCGGCCTTCCGCGCCGAGGCGCCGGCGCAGGTTGGCGTCCTCCGCCAGCCGGCGCATGGCTGCCGCCAGGCCGTTGACATCCTGGAAGATCAGCCCGCCGCCCTGATCGAGTTTTTCTTTCAAGATCGGCAAATCGCTGACGATCAGGGGCAGGCCGGTGAGCATACCCTGCACGGCTGCCTGCGAAAAAGTTTCACGCATGACGCCTTCGTCGCGCGACGGCACCAGCAAAACGTCCATGCCCCGCAGAAAATCGCCTATCTGCTCGTACGGCTGCCACGGGTAGGCGCTAATTCCGCCATCCGCGAAGACCGGAGTCTGTTTAAATCCCGCCAGGTGCAGACGGCATTGCTCCTTGACATCCGGCGGCAGCCGTTCGAAGGCGGCGACGGCGGTGTCGTGGCCTTTCCAGGGGCGTTCCAGATGGCCGAGCACGCAGAAATTTACCGTGGCGCGCGGCGCGGAGGATGCCGGGGGATGGAACAAATCGCCCCGGAGAATGCCGTAATCCACCCTGACCCCGGCAATCCCGCCCCGGATGAAATGCGCGGCAATCTGCCCGTTCACCGCCGTGATGCTGACCGGCAGCGCGCGCAGCGCGCGCACAAACCGGGCGCTCGGTTCGCGGTGGGCGATCAGGCCGAAGCGCGGCGACATACGCCGCAGGAATAACAGCAGGGGGATCAGCCGGTCGCCGGCATTGCCCAGCAGCGCCAGGTCGAACCGGCGCCGGCGCAGTTGCCACAATGCCGCCAAGCCTCCGGCCATATCCGCCAGGTTGCCAGGCAGGTCGAAAAATTCCAGCGCCGGCGTGCTGCCGGAATCGGCATGCTTGATCAAAGGCGCCCAACTGCGGTGGGCTGGCGCCGTTATCCTGTACCCCAGGCCCGACAGGTCGCGGAGCAGGGACAAGTTGAAAAGTTCCACGCCGCCGGGCGCTTTTTTGGCGGGGTGCAGGAAGACTTTTTCCATGAACAGGATGTTTTGCATTGCATGCAATATGGGAAGAGCCTGGAAACATGTCAATCTTAAATTATGCGGTTTCAGCCGGCCGCGTAAAATATAGTGGAATTTGAATCCGGGATGTTGTATACTCACTGCATCAAACAGCGAGTGTTGGGTATTTGCACGGGTGATGCAAATGCCGGCGCCGCGCTAAAGGAGCGCTAAGCATGAAAGCCAAAGTGGATGCGGACACTTGTACGGGTTGCGGTCTGTGTGCGGATACCTGTCCTGATGTGTTTGAAATGGATGGCGATGTAGCCAAGGTTAAAACCGAGGTCGTGCCCGCTGAGGCGGAAGCCGCCTGCCGCGAAGCGGCGGAAGGCTGCCCGGTTGAGGCCATCACCATCACAGAATAGCTGATAACCGGCGGGAGCGGCGGTAAGATGCCGCTCCCGTCTCTCAAGCAATGCCTGCAATGCGCAGCTCTCCGCGGGCTGCGCTGATAAACGGAAAACCGTCATGAGCGCTAAAATTTACATAGTATTTTACAGCATGTACGGCCATATTTACCGCATGGCCGAGGCAGTGGCCGAAGGCGCGCGCGAGGTTAAAGGCGCGGAAGTGACCCTGTTCCAGGTGCCGGAACTGGTGCCTGAGGCAGCGCTGGAATCATCCGGCGCGGCCGCCGCCCGCAAGGCGTTCCGCCACGTGCCGGTCATCCAGCCCGCGCAATTGGCGGAGGCGGATGCGTTGATTTTCGGGACTCCTACGCGGTTCGGCAACATGTGCGCCCAGATGCGCAACCTGCTGGACCAGACCGGTAAATTATGGGCCGAAGGCAAACTGGTCGGCAAGGTCGGCAGCGTTTTCACTTCGACGGCCACCCAGCATGGCGGCCAGGAAACCACCATCAGCAGTTTCCATAACACCCTGCTGCATCACGGCATGATCGTGGTGGGAGTGCCTTATTCCGAACAGCGCCTGCTGGAGATGGGCGAAGTCTCCGGCGGTACGCCCTATGGCGCCTCCACGCTGGCGGGCGGGGACGGTTCGCGCATGCCCAGCGAAAATGAACTGGCTATCGCCCGGTTTCAAGGCCGGCATGTGGCCGGCATTACGTTAAAACTGGCCCGCCCGTGAGGGTGGGGCGAGGGTGTAAGACAAATTTGATGGGGTAGTGCGGCAGCAGGGATGCGTAGCGAATTCCGTTCGAAAAGCACTTGACTTTTGCCGGCGGCGGACTATCTTAAAAAGCCTTTTGGTCTAGCCGCGCCGCGGCCAGAACGAATGCCGGATGGTGTAACGGTAGCACAGCAGACTCTGGATCTGTTTGTCTAGGTTCAAATCCTAGTCCGGCAGCCATGCAAAAAACTTAATAAACCCGCGTTTTTCCTAATGTTTTTGCGGTATTTTGACCTTTTTCCGGTTGTCCCCCCTGTTTTTGCGTTCGCTTCGTTTCTACTGCTTTCTGTGTTCATAAGCACCCCGTAAACACCCCGTCGGCTTTTTAGTCTGCCTGGACCCGCCCCATCCGATGTCCGGCTGCCGTTGGTATTGTATTTGCGCGCCGGTGGCCGGGTATCGTGGTGGGTCTGTGGCGGCCTGTAGCCGGTTGCACGGATGGCGTAGGCGTCCCATGCCGGCATAAAGCCTGGTTTATGGATATGCATAAAGCCGACCTCGTAAGCAAGCGAGCAGGACATCAATTGACAGTCAGATGATTGGGTGTTCGACAATGGGGCACATCGGGGTTATAAAATACATAACCAAATCGGCCAGTCAGCTTTCATGAAGTAGGCTTAATAATACTGTTAAACCGGCGCTTCGCGTCGGTTTAACGGTGGGCGGCTTGCCATTCGCCTTGTTGCGCCGCGAAGCGCGGCTTAACAAGGCTGCTGCCTGGGAGAGGGTGGGGTCGGACCGAGAGTAGCTGTTGTATTCCAACGAGATACACCGATTACGGACTGTTTTAGAGGCTTAAAATAATGATTTTACCGCAAGAAACAATGTGGTAAGATACATACATGCCGCGAGCCAACAGATATTATATTCCTGGCCACATTTGGCATTTGACGAACCGCTGCCACAAGCGTGAATTTCAGTCAACGAGTAGCAAAATAACGCTTTTGTTCTGCGAGAAGCCGGTCACACTTATACCTGCAATTCCAATGCCAAAAACACAGGTTTAAGCCATTAAAACGCCTTTTTATGGATCATAACACGTTGTTAATAATATGCTTAACTTGGTCCGACCCGAACCTCGTTCATATAAAGAACTACTGACTGAACCCTATTTCCCCTGCCGGGTGACGAGTGTCGGGTGGCGGAGCCTCTCCTACGCTCACATACTCACACACTCACATACCCACACACATCTTCATCACGGCGTGTAACGCCGCTCCCACGGGAAGAGTGTGTGCGATTCCTGGCGAACCTGCGGTGAGCATTCCGGGTCTTGCCGTGCAGAAGCGCGACTTTGTCCCTGTGTCCCTGTGCCCCTTTGCCCCTCTGTCCCTTTACTGCCCCCCTTGTTCTGGCTATAAGGCATCCAGCGGACTTTTAATCGCCACCCCGGGTTTGTTGAGCACGTGCGTATAAATCATGGTGGTCTCAACATGCGTATGCCCTAATAATTCCTGCAAAGTGCGGATATCATACCCAACTTCCAGTAAATGCGTGGCAAACGAATGCCTCAGAACATGTGGCGTCACCCGTTTGGCCAGTCCGGCTTTCAGCGCCGCCTGGCGCACCGCCGCCTGATATGCGCCTTCCAGCACATGATGCCGCCGCTTCTGCCCGCCGCGCGGATCAACGGATAACTGCCGGGAAGGAAACAGCCATTGCCAGCCCCACCTTGCTCCCGCGGTTGGTATTTTATGTTCCACCGGCGGCGGCAGGCAGACGCCCGCGACACCGTCCGCGCGGTCGTTGTCGAACAACTCGCGCAACCTGAGTATATGCTGCGCCAGCGCCGTTTTTAATCCTTCCGGCAGCACCGTTACCCGATCCTTGCCGCCTTTACCCGCGCGGACGGTGATGATTCCGCGTTCCATGTCAACATCCTGAACGCGCAGCCGCAACAATTCCATCAGCCGGAGTCCCGAGCCATACTGCAATTCCGCCATTAACCGGGCGGTGCCTTCCATATTATCGAACAAAGCGCGGCATTCCTTGCGGGTCAAGACTACCGGCACGCGCGCCGGCCGGCGTGATGCCGTGAATCCATTCAAATCGCCGGGATCGCGTTGCAACACCTTGCGGAAGAAAAAGACCAGGGCATTCAACGCTTGGCGCTGCGTGGATGCGGCTACCGCACGTTCCACCGCCAAGTAAGTCAGGAAATTTTTAATATCCTCATCCGCGGCATTATCCACCGGCCGGGCGCCCATCCATACCGCGAAACGCCATACCCAGTCGCGGTAAGTCAGTTCCGTCCGCCACTGGTATTGGCCGGTACGCAAAGATTCAATCAGCTTTTTTTCCCAGGGTGTTTTGCCCAGGTCGTGTTTTTCCGGATGAATGGAGGAGGGGATCGCATCCACTGCCGGAACAGTTTTGCCAGCGCGCCGCTGCGCCATGGCAAAGAACCAGCGCAAAGCCTTGCGGTCATCCTCGTTGGTAACACCTTGCTTCTCGCCATGCTCCAGATAGGACTTCGCCGTGGCGTAAGACGCGCGTTCACGGCGTGTTTTCAAATAGTGCAAAAACGCCACAATGGACCGGCGATACCTTTCCCGTGCGCCGGCATCCAAAGTCTGATCGCCGACCAGCACCGTATTCCACTCCCCAAACGACACCGGAGTATTGCTGATTTCAGTCATCACTCACTCTTAAATTATGACTTGCGTATAACAATTATTTATCACCATGTCAATAAAATTAAATTCATGCATGGAGTTCGTTGTCTCCCAGTAAATACTTGCCGTCAAAATCTGCATAATATCATAAAAGCCTGTAAATAAGCGACATATAATCCACAGGCAAAGTTATTCTCCAGTATTGTTTGTTGCGGAAAATATTTCATTGACATTCGCGTAAATGATGCTAGATAAATTTCAGTAATAATTTCACGGGATAACCTAATACTACTGTTGGGATTAAGCTTGACAACGAGCACCTTTGCCGTACAATTGTACGCATGAAGATTGTAGCAGATACCAACACGTTCCTCGCGGTCGCGCTGAATGAACCGGAGAAAGACTGGCTCATCCAGGTGACCGACGGCCATGATCTCGTCGCCCCGGCCGTCTTGCCCTACGAAATCGGGAATGCGCTTTCATCCCTCGTACGACGTAAAGTCATGACGGCGTCACAGCTCGGCCCCGCCTGGGATGCGGCCGTTGCTATTCCCGTGGAGCTGTCGGCCGTCGATGCGCGCGCATCACTTCTTCTGGCCGGGCACTTCAGGATCTACGCATACGACGCATACTTCCTGCAGTGCTCACTTGAGAGCAAGTGCCCGCTGCTGACGTTGGACGGAGGCATGAGGCGCGTGGCCAAGCAACTCGACATCACACTCGTGGAGTAATCATGAAAGTCTATACTTATTCCCAAGCAAGACAAAACCTGGCGGAAGTTCTGAACCAGTCCAAGGATGACGAGGTGGTGATTCGTCGCCGTGGCGGCGACTCCTTTGCCGTCATTCCCAAGGCGCGGGACGGCTCCCCCTTCGACGTGCCCGGCATCAAGACTCGGGCGACGACGGCGGACGTTCTCTCTGCCGTGCGGGAAAGCCGGGAAAGGACATCCCAACAACGGCATCCACGGCGACGTGGGTGAGGCGCGCAACGCGCCTCACCCACGCGCGTGATGCCGGGCGTTGGAGGGAACGAGATGAATAGAGTAAGAAGAATCGCACTGTTGGTCATAGGCGTCTTGCTGATCATCAATGGCCTGCTGAACATCTGGGACGATGCCAGAGTCTTGACGTATGACATCACGTCAATCCTTGCCGGAATCGGGTTCGTGATCGCGAGACTCAGCGGCACAAACAAGCCCCCCAACAAGCCATCGGAGGCGACTCCGTAACCCGCGCCGAGAGCGGCGCGGCTTCCTGAGCGCCTCAATGGCAACGTTGGGGCAAGAGATGAAATGCTGGTGTTCCTGAAACTGGTGGTGATCGTGGCAATGTGGGTCGGCACGGCCATGCTGTCGGACGAAATGGGGATTAATCCCCTTGTCGCGCCTGGCATGGTGCTGTTCGGCGGCATCAGCTTCTTCTTGGGGCCTTACGCAACCGGATCAGGATTCTTCGTCCGTGGCGGTTTCTATGTCAACTCGGCGACCCCCGAATGGATTTGGAGGATCTTCGGAATCATTTGTTGGGTGGCGGCCGGAGTCACGATGTTGTACATGTGGAAACATCGGGGAGCATGAAAGAAGGCCCCAACACAGCGTCGCACCCTATCGCCGCTAGCGCGGCTCAGGGTGAACACCAACGTTCGCCCAAAGATGAAAACGATCGCAATCGCATGCGTTCTGCTTGCAACGACGGTGCACGCCGCCGATGTCCCAGCAGCATGGCTCTGCGCGTACACTTCGAGAGTACAGGCCATCGACGTTGACACGAGGGAATCTGTGTCGGTTCAGATCCGAACGCTTCGTGACAACGATCTCAGTTCCCTTTCCACCACACAGATTGCTGTAGGAGTCATCCGAGTCGACTTCTATCATAATGTCAGCAACGCATGGTTCATGGGCAGCACCCCACCGCCAGTCACCTGCTGGGCTGAAGCGCCAGACTACAGCCTTGAAATGATCAGCCTTGCCGGCACGAATGACCTTGTCATGGCGTACATGGAAGCTATAGAGCCGACGGTCCTGCACTGGCGGAACGAGCAGTACAGCATGCCGAGGGAGGCGATTGGACGCTCCGACACCAACGAACTGCGCAGAATCTTGCTTGCGGACGATTATCTGGCGAAGTTCAAAGAAACCTACTGGTACGGGAAGCCTTGGGAAATCGAGTGGTACTACATTCGCTGGCGACAAACCGCAGCGCTTGAGGCCGCCAAAGAAAGGCCAGCCGCATTTGCCCACGTGCTTGTCGAGTATTACTTCGGGTCGATTGAGAAAGCGAAGCAGATGGCAGCAGAGGAGCAGATCCGTGCGGCCTCGTTGAAGCAAATCGAAAAAGGAAGGCTCTACGTTGACAGCCTTGGAGGAGGAAAGAAGGAGTACAAGGTCGAAAAGATCAACTACCTGGACAAGGAAACGGCTGTTGTGGAAGCGGCCTTCCACGCCTTCCTTGCCGGAAGAGGTCACCGACTGCGCTTCCGACTCTTTGTGGTCGATGGTGTGAAGATATGGCTGCCCGTGGAGAACAAACAGACATGGATCAGCTGAGAAACGGGGCGAACCAGCAAATCCACGGTACGGCGTACCGCCGCCCGTGATTTGCGGCGTTAGGCAACGGCGCCCGGAACGCTTACATCGCACACATGAACACCTACCTTCGCATCTTCGGAGCGGGGCCACTCGGCGTCCTCCTGACCGTCGGCTCCGTCGGCCTCGCCCTCGCTCTCCGCTCCCAATACCCCTCTGGCGCCCTCGGCCTAGCGCCGTCGCTTCGGTACGCCGTGCTCGCTTGCTCTGCCCTCGCGACGATCTCTGGCGTCCGGTGGTCCTTTCAGTCTCTTCCCGTCGTCCAGCGTGGTCGCGACCTCTGCGTTCAGGGTGCCTATCGCTGGGTCCGCCATCCCCTCTATGCCTCGTTCATCACACTCGGCTCCCCTGGTCTCGCACTGTTCCTCGACCACAGGGTCTTCCTACTCTGGCTCATCGCCCTCCACGTCATCTGGCACCTCGTCATCCCACTCGAGGAGCGTCGCATGCTCGCGCAGTTCGGAGACGAGTACCGCGCCTATGCACATCGCACTGGTCGTTTCATCCCACGCCTTCCCTTCAACACCGCTACCTAACCCCGGCGTGCAGCGGACTTGCTTCGCTGTTCCGGACCGATGAAGCCATTGTCAAACTGGGCGTGGCAAAAGCGAAGGTCAGGCAGGAGTGTTAGTAGAGGGTGGGGTCGGACCGAGAGTAGCTGTTGTATTCCAACGAGATACACTGATTACGGACTGTTTTAGAGGCTTAAAACAATGATTTTACCGCAAGAAACAATGTGGTAAGATACATACATGCCGCGAGCCAACTGATATTATATTCCTGGCCACATTTGGCATTTGACGAACCGCTGCCACAAGCGTGAATTTCAGTCAACGAGTAGCAAAATAACGCTTTTGTTCTACGAGAAGCCGGTCACACTTATACCTGCAATTCCAATGCCAAAAACACAGGTTTAAGCCATTAAAACGCCTTTTTATGGATCATAACACGTTGTTAATAATATGCTTAACTTGGTCCGACCCGAACCTATTGCAGCCCCGTTCACCCGGCATTTGCTCTAACTGGTAAAGTGGCAGTCCCCTGCAAGCAGACTGCGCAATGGAATCGCAACCCTGTGGCAAGAGCGTCGCTGCGAGGCGGAGCCTGGAAGAAGCATGAGGCAACTTCTTGCCTCCGGCAGCGTCACGGCGCGGCGTAATTGCCGGAACACCGACCGCCATCCCCCGGAAAGTTAGACTCCATGACGGCGGCCGCTGGTTTCGAAAATTGCATATATTGCAGCGTTTCCATCAATTGCCGCCGCCGCCCCCTGTGTTAGGATAGCCGCCGACGCAGCGAAATTCAGAGCCGGCTGATACCGGCCAAACATGCTGGAGAAGATCATGGGCCAAAAATTAAAGATTGCGTTGTTGGGCGGCGGCAGCCTTTATTTCGAAAGCGCGATGAAGGAAATTGCCATGACGCCGGAGTTGGCCGGCAGCGAACTGGTTTTGTTCGATCCGGACCGGCGGCGCATGGAAATCATGCGCCAGGTGGGCGTGCGCATAGCCGCCCTGACCAAATCGGGTCTAACCGTGCGCGCCACGCCTCAATGCGCGCGCGCCCTGGATGGCGCCAATTTCGCCATCGCCTCGATCGGGGTGCATGGGCCGGGGCATCGCTGGCACAAGGCGGATTCCGATGCCGCCGCAAAATCCGGCATCATCCAGACCACCGGCGACACGGTGGGCCCCAGCGGGCTTTCCCAGGCGCTGCGCATCATCCCGATTTTCGTGGACATTGCCCGGAAGATGGAAAAATACTGTCCCGATGCCTTCCTGCTGAACCATTCCAACCCCATGTCGCCCATCTGCCGGGCCGTGTCGAAATATTCCTCCATTCGGGCCGTGGGCTACTGCCATAACGTGGCGGGCGATGTCCGCTACTTTGCCGAGGTGCTGGGCGTGGACCCCCGGGAGCTGGATGTGACCGCCGCCGGGCCGAATCATTGCCTGTGGCTGCTCGGCATCCGGCACCGCGGGCGGGACGTGTATCCCGCATTGCGCCGCCGCCTGGCGGCGCGGCCGGCGCCGCCCCGGCACCAGTTCGCCCAGGAAGTGCTGGAGTTGTTCGGCCTGTTCCCCATCGGCGGGGACCGCCATATCATCGAGTTCTTTCCGCATGCCCGGCGCGCGTCCAAAACCAGAAATATTCCCTATGGTCTGGAGTGGCGGTCGGACATGATCCGCAGGAACGCGCTTGCCGCCGAACTCAGCAAGGAGCCGCGCGCCATCGAGTTGAAAGCCGCGGGCAAAAAACCGATTGAATTGCCGCAGGAAAACTCGCCCGAGGCCATGGGCCGGCAGATCAAGGCCCTGGCTTTCGGGCCGGACATGGTGCATTACGTCAACGTGCCCAACCGGGGCGCTATCTCCAACCTGCCGGACTGGGCCGTGGTGGAATTGAAGGCCGTGGTCGGCCAGGGCGGTGTCCGCCCGATGCAGGTGGGCGAACTACCGCCCCAGGCGGCCCGGTGGAGCGCCGCGCAATTATACGCGCATGAATTGACCGTGGAGGCCGCGGCGGAAGGCAGCCGCGCCAAGGCGCTGATGGCGCTGGCCTGCGATCCCATGATCCGCGACTTCCACGAAGCCCGGAATGTTTTTGACGCCCTGGTCAAGGCCCAGGCCGGGCGGCTGGACCGGTTCCGGAAATAGCGCCGGTCAGGCGCTGGGCGCGCCGGGATCGTCGCCGGCCCGGTAGCGGGCCGGCGTCAATCCGGTCCGGCGGGCAAAAACGTGATAAAAAAAAGAAAGTTCCCGGAACCCGGTTTCGGCGGCAATTTGCTTGATGGTTTTGTCCGTCAGCCGCAACAGAGCGCAAGCGCGCTCGATCCGCCGTTGCCGGATATAGGCTGCGGGGCTGGTTGCGACAGCCTGGCGGAATAGCTGCCGGAGATACACCTCGCTGAGGCAGACGCGGCGCGCCAGCGCGCCGACGGCCAGTTCCGGGTTGTCCAGGTGCTGCTCAATCCATTCCAGGGCGGGCAACAGCCGGGCCATTTTGCCGTGCAATTGCCTTGGCGGACGGCGGAATCTTTTGCCATGGTTCCGGATAATATGCAGCAGGACTTCAATCACCCATCCTGCGAATGCCCTTTTCCATCCCGGCGCCTGCAGGGCGTATTCCCGCGCCAGATTGTCGCAGGCGCAGGCGTAGGGCGCCGCCGGATCAGCCGGCAGGCGCAGGGGGAAGTTCAGGAGCGTCAGCAGATTGATCCCGCCGTATACCAGCGCGTTGAAATGGACCGAAACATGCCGCACGCCCTCGCCCTGCCGGAGCTGCACGGTATGGGCCAGGCCGGATGGGATCAGCAGCAGGTCGCCGGCCTGGAAGGCCTGGCGCCGGCCGGATTCGCCGGCGCTGAACCAGCCGCCGCCGTTTTCAAACCAATACCAGAATGAATTCGTGATGATGCGCGGGCCGACATGCCAGCCGTCCCTGCAAAGGTATTCCCGGGCGGATAGCGGAGTGATGACCGTGTTTTCCAGCCATTGGTTGGCCTGGCCGTTCGGATCGGGGATTTCATCGGCAAATGGCTTGAAATCATCCGGCGGACGCAGCGTGTCGTAGCGGCAGGCGGGCGGCCAGTGACGTCCCAGCGGAAGTTTTTGCGCCGGCCGGGCCGGCAGGCGGAACTGTTGCAACTGGCGGCGATTGGGCATAGCAGTGTTCCGTGTTCGGTGGTCAAAAATCGCCGCTGCGGTTCCGCAATTTGGCCGATCCCTGCTGGCTGCGCCGGTATTTCATCGGCGGCATGCCGGCATGGCGGTGGAAAATCCGGCTGAAATAATATTCGTTCGGCATGCCGGAGAGATGGGCGATTTCCTTGGCCGAATAATCCGTGTAAGCCAGCAACAGCCGGGCGCGCGCCATGCGCTCGCGCATCAGCAGGGATTGAAAGGAATGCCCGAAAATCTCCGTTACCAGGTGGCTGGCGCGCGACGTGGAAATGGCCATCGCGCGCGCCAGGTCGGCCAGCCGGACCGGGCGGGAGGCATTGAGTTTGATGAACTGCAGGACCGCGGCTTTGCGGGTGGCGGGCTTGTTAGGGGTGTCGAACTGATGCCCGGTTTCCGCGATCAACCCCGGCAGCAGCATTTGCAGCAACCGGCGCACCCGGTCGGCTTTCTGGCGATTCCATTCCGGCAGCCGCCGCCATGCCGCCAGGCAGTACGGATCAAGCGCCCCGGGTTCCTGCCTGGCGCGCCAGAACCCGGCAAACAGCACGGCCAGCAATATGCCTTCGGGCGTTTTAACCGGCAGCACGATTTCGCGCAGGCCATGCCGGCAATCGTGCGTAAAAGGTCCGCTGGCGGCCGCCGCGCGGCGTCCGACGCTGTCCTTGCAGTGCATGATACAGGATTCGCGCGGGCTGTTCCGGCAGACGGCAAACCGCCGGTGCGAATGACGGCGGGCGCCGAGCAGGGAGTTTCCTTCCTGATCGTGAAATATCTCGGCGACATCATGCAGGGTGATATGCATCCCCAGCAGGTTTTCGGCGTCCAGCAGGCATTGCTCCACCCGCGAAACGTTCGGCCGGTAATGGCGATGTTGTGTCATGGTCTGCCTCCGCCCGGCAATTATCATGCTAACGCATAACAAAATAGTGCAAATATTCAGCACAATCAAGCATTTAATTCGGCTGCGGGGATTTGTTAGGGTGCATTGAGATTTAATGGCGCAACGTATATCAGGCATGGGGGCGAAATGACTATAAGTCGAATGGTTTTGGCGGCGGCTCTGGCCGGCACGGCCGCATTGGCCGGCGCGGATGGCGGCGGCGCGCAATCCGCGCATACAATTAAAATCGGCGGGTTGTTTACGGCCAGGGTGCTCATGGTTCCGGAGATGGAACAATTTCATACCGGGACGGCACCCGGCCCGGATCAGGCCGCCGGGGCTGCCGGCCTGGACGGGTTTGCCGCCGTGGCCGGGTTGGAAGCCCCGCGGAAAACGGATGCCGGCGCGCTGGTGTTTTCCGTCGCGGCGCGCAAGGCTGCGTTGGGATGGGGGCATGTCGCGGGCGCCCGGCAATCCGCGCCCTCCCCGGCTTTATGGCCGGCGCAATTTGAAGTCCGGCTCGAGGCGCGCCAATCGGGCATGTCAACCAGCCGGTGGAGCATGGCTGCCTGTGTTGACGGCGCGCCCGAACAACTCAAAGGCGTGCGGCATTCCAAGGCCGAACTCGTCGGCGCCGGCTGGCAAACCATCAAGTTCGAACGCGTGGGGTCTTATTATCGGGGCGTATTGCTGCCGGCCGGCGGCTTGATTTTTAATATTGAGGGTGAACCGGGCGCCGTCATTGAAATCCGGAAAATAGAAATCGCACGGAAGATCAGCGAGGGATATTTCCGGAACGAATTTTCCATTCCGACCGGCAAAATCTGGCGGGCCATCGCCACGGTCGGCAACATGGCCGCCCTGCATGTGAACGGCGTCGAGGTTCCGGACGGGCATTTGCTGGCGCCGCGTCCGTTTCATTCCAAGGCCTGGATGTACCAGACCCGCGCCGTGGATATCCGGCCGTATCTGAAAGCCGGCCGGAACTGCCTCGGCTTGAGCGGTGATCGCATGGGCGGCCTCTCCCCCTACATTTATCTGCAAGGTTCGGCTGTCATGGAATCTGGAGAGATTGTCCGGTTCGGCAGCGATGCAACATGGCGCTGGAGCCCGGTCCCGGCGCCGCGGTGGAACGAAACCGGTTTTGATGAAACCGGCTGGTTGGCGCTTGGCGGCGATGAGCAGAATGCCCAGGCGGAGGCGGTGGAACAGTTTGGCCTGGTGTATAAAAACAAATGGGACCGTCCGGCGTATGACGGCTGCCTGCTGCTGGAGAATTCCGATGAGCCGCGTCTGTATTACACGGAGACCAACCCGGTGACGGCGCTGGCCCGCGTGCCCGCGGGGCTGGCGGAACGCCATCCGGCAGTGGCCTGGAGCATCAGCCGGGTGACCGATGGCATCGTCAGCAATCTGGCGTCCGGCACGGTGACGGAAGGCCGGCAACGCGGCGATTCGCTGGTGTTCGCCATCAACCACGATCCGCTGCCGCGCGGCGTTTACACCCTGCATGCGCGCCTGTTGGCCGGGGAAGAAACAATCGAAGACCGGCCGCCGGAGCCGTTGGTGGTGGCGGGACGGATACCCATGGCGCCGGTATCCGGCGCCGCCCTGGAAGAAGGCATGAAGTTGACGCTGGAGACGCAGATTGATTTCACCGATTTGAAGGATCCGCACCCGGTGCTGGAGACTGACGGCAGCCGGGCGGTGGACGAACCCATCATCGTCGAGCGCGGCGGATTGAAGTACCGCGAGACCCGGCCCATCGGACAGAGCCGGAATTGCACGCCTACGGCGGCGTTTTCTTGCAATATAAAGTTCAATCATCCGGGTGATTTTTACCTGATGGCGCTGGCATATCCGGATGACCGTGAGCGCTGGATAGGCGTGGGCTGCACGCCGGAATACGACGGCGAGGGTTCGTATGCCAAGGCCGGGCCGGCGGTCTTCACGGGCGGCAAGCACCCGGTCAGCGGCCGGATGCGGGAGTTGAAATGGATTTATCGCGCCGATCCCGGTTGGTGCGCCGTGACGGTGATGGCCCTGCAGAAAGACAGCCCGGCGGCCGCCGCCGGCTTGAAAGTCTTTCATATCGGAAGCCACCTGCCCGAACTGATGATTGCCGATGGGGGCGGGCGGCGCATGGGGACGGTGATGGAAAGCCTCAGTTTCCGTTATGCATTCCTCTTGCGACGGCAGCCGGTGGAGCAGTTTCATGAGCGCTTTGCCACGTCGGGCGCCCGGGCCGGCGCCCAGCCGATCCTGGAAGCCTGTCAGCACCTGGAAACCATGCTGGACACCTGCGAAGCCTACGCGGAATACCTGCGTTTTTCGGGGCAGAACCTGGTGGTGGCCGGCTGCTACCAGTACGAGGACATATCGCCCAACTCGCTTTACAGCCTGAACACTTCCGGGTATGATGCTATTGGCGCAGCGCGCATCCCCATGGATTACCGCGACATGGCCATCCGCGTTTTCGCCCGCAACGGGATTGACATGCTGGCCAATGTGGAATTCATGCGTAACTCCACCCTGATGTCCGCGCCGGAGTATCTTGTTTCCGATCGCCAGGTGGCGGCGGGCGCCGACACCATCCGCATGGTTACCCGCGAGGGAATCCAAACCAGCCGCCTGAATTTCCTGCACCCGCAGGTGGAGTCGGCCATGCTGCAAATCGCGGGGGACATTGCCGCCGCCTTCAAGGATCAGCCGAATTTTCTGGGCTTGCATTGGATGGGATATTTCGGCGGCAATTGGCTCCCAAGTTATCGCGTGACCGACCGCTCGCCCGAATACGCCGATCCCTTCATGGCGTCGTTCGATGACGCCACCATCGCGCGTTTTGAAAAGGATACGGGCGTGCAAATCCCGCCGGCGCCGGATGGCGCGGCGCGGTTCCGGCGCCGCCATGATTATCTCGCGGCGCCGGCGTTGCGCGAAACGTGGATTCAATGGCGCTGCGCAAAGATGCGCGACTTTTTCGGCAACGTTCTCGCGCGACTGCAGGAGCAGCGCGCCGATTTGCAGTGCGTGGCGGCCTTGTATTTCTACCCGCCGCACGTGCGCGAGTGGCTGGCCGGCGGCCGGTCATTGCGCGAGTTCATGCGGGATTGGGGGTGGGATCCGGAAATGTTCAAGGATGATGACAATTTATGGTTTGTCCAGTTGCTTCAGCCCACCGCCAAATACGAGCCGGCGTACCGCATTCCCGGATACGCCGCCGCCTGGGAACAGAATACCGGCGCCGATTTTTACGATTTGTATGCCCGGCCGGATAACCGCGCCGTCATGCTGCTGCACGCCTGGATGGAAGTCGAGCGGACGGCGCAAAGCCTGCCGGAGCGCCCCCACTGGGCGCGGCCGTTCCAGACCACCATGATGGCTCATGCCGCCGGCGATTACGCCCGCGAGGTCTTTACCCAGGCCATGATCGGCGGCGACCCGGAAATGGCGATGTTCGGGTTTTGCGATGCCGGCCTGATCGTCGGCGGCGAGCAGCCGTTGCGCGAATTTGCCCAGGTGCTGCGGGCGCTGCCGCGTGAAAAATTCCAGCCGGTTGACGGCACCGGGTTTGACTCGAACCTGGCGATACGGGATTTGCGCAAGGATGGCGTCTATTACGTCTGCGCAATGAATCCTGGTTATTGGCCGGCCAGGTGCCATTTGCAATTGGCCGGGGCGCGCCAGATCATTGCTCTTTCCAATGGCCAACCCGCGGTTGCCGACGAGGCCGGCCGGCTGCATTTCGATCTGCCGCCCTACGGTATGGCGGCTTGGCGCATGGCCGGTGATGCTCCGAAGGTCGCCGGCTGGGGCATTGAGCCTGTTGCCGAGGCCGAGTTGGCGCATATCCGCGGCCTGCTTGAACGCGCCGGGAAATATCTGGATGATCCCAAAATCATTGCGTTTATGGCGGATGCCGATGCGGAATTCATGCGGGAGGAGACGGCGGAAAGCGCGGCGGACCTGCAAAACGGCCAATACGCCCGCGCCTGGCAGCGGGTTACCAACTGGCGTTACTGGTCGCTCCTGCATGACGGCATGGAAAAGGCGGCGCAATTGCCGGAAAATGCCCGCCAGGTTGATCCCGGCAAGGTGCCGCGCCTGAACGTCAAGCGCGCCGATCCGGCGCCGGCGCTGGATGGAAAACTGAACGACCGCGCCTGGCGCAAGGCGGATGCCGGCGGGGATTTCTCCACCCGCGACCGGTGGATTGCCTCGCCGGCGACTGTTTTGCGCCTGGCGTACGATGATACCAACCTTTACGCGGCCGTGGAATGCCTGGACCCGTTGCCGGGCTCAATCCGGGAGACGGCTGGACAAACCGGTGAACTGGAAGTCTGGTCTTCCGGCGACGATGCCGCGGCGTTGTTCATCCAGCCGGACCCGGCGCGGCCGTGTTATTACCAGATGGCGGTCACGGCCGGCGGAGTCAAGTTTGACCAGAAGGTGGAGCATGGCGCGAAAGATTATGATTTTGCGCCCGATTGGCAGGTGGCCGCCGGCAAAACCGACAAAAGTTGGGTGGCGGAAATCGTGATTCCACTGGCCAGCCTGAATGCGGCCATCACGCCCGGCCGCCCCTGGAAAATCAATTGTTTCCGGAGGTTCCGCAACGACTCCAAGCCGCCTTCATATTGGTCCTGGACGGACGGCGATGCGCATGACACCAACCGGTTCGGCGAAGCGCGGTTTCTGCCATAATGCAGCGAACCGGATGAAAAGCATGTTTTGTTTAGATTACGGTTACGCCGAGAGATGAGCGGATGATATGGCGGAAATAATATATCAGGTAACCCAGGGCTGCACTTTTTGCAATACCTGCGTGCTGGAATGCCCGGCGCAGGCGATCAGCATGACCGCACAGGGCGCGCGGATAAATCCGGCGAAATGCCGGGGCTGCGGCATCTGCGCGGAAAACTGCGCCTCGGAGGCCATTCAGCCGGTAAAAGCAGAGGAGAAATAAATGCTGGAATACAAGATTGAAGGCGCAAGCCTGGCGCAACCGGCCCAATTGCTGCCGGTGGACGCGGAATATGATGTCGTGGTGGCCGGCGGCGGCATGGCCGGCGTGGGCGCCGCTATTGCGGCGGCGCGCGCCGGGTGCAAAACCTTGCTGGCGGAACAGGCGTGCGCCCTGGGCGGGCTGGCCACGCTGGGGCTGGTGAATATTCCTTTGGATTTCGTGTCGGGCATCGGCGCGGCGATGTTTAAAGAATTGCGCGAAAGCCAGGGTTTATGGCACCGGAACACCGACCCGGAAAAGCACAAGCTGGCGCTTGACCGGATGGTAAAAAAGGCGGGGGTCACGGTTTTGCTTGCGGCGCAGGCGGTGGACACGGTAGTGCGTTCCAGACAGGTTTGCGGGTTGGCGCTGCAATGCAAGCAGGGCCGGCGCGTGGTGCTGGCTAAACGGGTGATTGACTGTTCCGGCGATGCGGATACCGCGTTTTACGCCGGCTGCGAGGTGATGCAGGGCCGGCCGTCCGACGGTAAAATGCAGGCCTGCTCCCTCGAATTCCGGCTGGGCGGCGTGAATTGGGACGCCTATGTGCAATCGCGGCTGAAGGCGGAAGACCCGAAATGGATCGCTTTGATCCGGGAGCAGGCGGCGCAGGGCTGGGCGCCGGTGGCCGGGATTGAAAATCATCTCAATTGGATGACCCACGTGCCCGGCCGGCCGGAGCATTGCGGCATGGATGAAGTCAGCATCTGCTTCGCGCATTCGCGCGACTGCAATCCGCTGGACAGCGCCGACCTGACGCGCATGTACATGGAAGGACGCGAGCAGGCGGATTTGCTTTGGCGGTTCATCAAGGCCAATGCGCCGGGATTCGAACGATGCTGGCTGATTGACACCGGCGCGCTGCTGGGCGTCCGGGAAAGCCGCCGGGTGGCGGGGGAATACGTTTTGACCGGCGCGGATATCGCGCGCTGGCGCCATTTTGACGATGTGGTCTGCATCAGCGGGCATGGTTATGACATTCATAATCCCGATGCGCCCGGCAATATCAAGTGGATTACCATGGAGATTGACGGACGGCAGCGTTACGTGGTCTGCAACATGGGCGGCCTGGGCACAAGCATGGACCCACCGGGCGGCAAAGCTGTTTTATGCGACTGCGCGGGGCGCTCCGGTGCCGCCATGCGCTTCCCCAGTCCGGCCTATTATGATATTCCGTACCGCTGCCTGGTGCCGGCGCAGGTGGACAACCTCCTGGTCGCCGGCCGGTGTCTCTCGGCCGATTTCGCCGCGCAATCCGGCTGCCGGCTGATCATGGCCTGCCTGACGATGGGCGAGGCCGCCGGCACGGCGGCCGCCATCTCCCTGCGTCGCAACATCCTTCCGCGCCGGGTTGACCGGCTGGAATTGCAGCAAACCTTGTTGCGAAACGGAGTCAATCTCGGGCAGCAGTTCAGAAAAATACCCGGGTTGGCGGCGGAAGACGGCGGCAGGTTTGACGATCATCAAAACACAACACACCTGGTGGGAGAATGAAAACGAAAATTAAAACCAATGTGAAAATGCTGGAGTTCAAGGTTCCCGACATTAACCAGGTGATTGATCAATCGCCGGAGCAGCCGGCATATGCCGCCGTTCCGCTCAAGCCGGTCGGCGGCATCCGGGCGCGCCGCGGGGTTGACATTGCCGCATCGCCGTGGGGCGTAGGGTTCGAAATGCTTGACCGGTTTTCCTTCGATCCCGAAAAAACATACGGCCCCCTGGCCCGACTCGGGGTCAAATGGGCGCGCATCCAGTCGGGTTGGAACCGGTGCGAGAAGATCAAGGGGCAATATGATTTCCGGTGGCTGGACGACGTGGTTGACAAATTGCTGAAAATCGGGGTGACCCCCTGGATGTCGGTCTGCTACGGCAATATGCTCTACACTCCCGGCGCCAGGTGGGAAGGCGTGGGTGGAGTGCCGCTGTACCAGGGCGCCGCCGTCCGGCGCGCCTGGATCAGGTTTGTCCGCGCGCTGGCCGCGCACTTCAAGGACCGGATCCAATACTGGGAAGTCTGGAACGAGCCCAATACGACCGGCTACTGGCCGTTTGACGTGCAGACCCGGCCGGAAGATTACGTCGAGCTGGTGCGCATCACCGCGCGGGAGATTCGCGCCGCACGGCGCAATGCGATCATCATCGGCGGCGCGGTCTCAGGCTTGGACTTCGATTTCATCCCGCGCGCCATCCGGGCCGGCCTGCTGAAATTGATCAATAAATTGTCGTTCCATCCTTATGGCCAGATTCCGGAGCCGACGGCGGACGGCATAAAATGCCTGCGCGGTTACCTGGATGCGCATGGCGGGCGCCAGATCGGATTATGGCAGGGCGAATGCGGGTTTGTTTCACGCCCCGGCTTGACCATCAGCAAGGCGTATCGTTCCAACGAGCATATCCAGGCCAAGTATCTGACGCGCCGGATGCTGACGGACTTTAGCCTGGGCATTGAAGTCAGCCAGTTCTTTCATATCAGCGATGCGCACGACCGCCGCAAATCGGCCGAACCGGGGCTGACGTCGGTCGGGCCGATCGGGCTGCTGGATTGCCTCGCCGGCTACCGGCCCAAGCGCGCATATTACGCCTACCAGGTAATCTGCTCGCTTTTCGACGGCCATGCCGCGGTGTCCGATGCCGGGTTCATGGAATTGGTGATGCCGGCTTTCCGACCCCAGGCCAGTATGGTCGGCAGCGTGAGGCGGATGTTCACCCGCCATGGGCATCTGTTGATGGCGTATTATTATCCCGAGCATCCCAGCTTTGACGGCGCGCCGCAAAACACCTGGCTGCGGTTCTGGTCGGAAGCTGCGATGAAAAATCCGGTTTTGATTGATCCGGTGTTCAATCGCGTATATGATTTGCCCGAGCCGGATTTGAAATCCCGCGGCATCCGTCTCTGGGAGGATTTGCCGATGATGGATTACCCGCTGCTGATTGCCGACCGGCGCGCCGTGGCGGATGTGTTGCGTAAATCATAACCTGGGAGGGCATATGCGGGCTACATGGCGTTGGGGATGGATGATGTGTTTGTTTCTGGCGGCATTGCACGGCGCGACGGCGCAGACTTGCTACGTCTCGCTGGACGGCGCGCATACGCCGCCGTATGATTCCTGGGCGGCCGCCGCTAATGACATTCAGACGGCGGTGGACACGGCGGCGGCCAGCAACTGGCCCTGCGTGCTGGTTGCCACGGGATTATACACGGTGTCGGCGAATGTCATCGTGTCCGATCCGCTGGTCCTGCGCAGTTGGAACCAGTCCCTGGGCGGCGAGGATCGGACCAACACCATCATTGATGGCGGCGGCAATTGCGCGGTTTTGTATGTCAATCACTCCAATGCCCTGGTGTCCGGGTTCACGCTCACCAACGGCAACGGGGTGGGGGGCGGCAGCATTCAGAACGGCGGCGGGGTGGAAATGAATGGCGGCATCCTGTCCAATTGCGTGGTGGCGGGCAACCGCGTTTCCAACCGCGGCGGCGGCGTGTATCTCACGAATTATGCCAGCGTCCTGCAAAGCCTGGTGTGTTTTAATGCCGTCACCGGCACATCTTCCGCCTACGACGGCGGCGGACTCTGGGTGGGCGATGGGACGGTGTCGGGAGTGCAGGTGATCAGCAACTCCGCCGGGCGTTACGCCGGCGGGATATATTGCAATAATGAAGCCATGGTGGAGGGGTGCGAGTTTGCCTGGAACCATGCTTCTGATGGCGGCGGTGTTTTTATTTATCGTTCTGCCACAGGCCTGATGAAAAACAGCCGGATTTATGCCAACACCGCGAATAATAATGGCGGTGGAGTTAATGCGTATTTAGCTTTTACCAACCCGATCGTCAATTGCGTCATCAGCAATAATCTGGCGGGCAGCGGCGGCGGGGGAGTGAACGGCGGGGTGGTTTCCAACTGCGCCATAATAGACAACCTGGCGACCAATTACGGTTCGGGAGCGATGGGCATTAGCGGCATGGCCAACACCTTGATCGCCCGCAATCGCGGGTCCGGTCAATTTGCCCTCTACCTCTACGCTTCCTCCTGGACGGCCGCCGTGGACAATTGCACCATTGTTTCCAACGATTGCCGCGGCATGTTGCTCCGGCGGAACGTCAACGTGTTGAATACGATCATCTATGACAATGCCCTGGAAAATTGGAGTTTTGATTCTGACGCCGGCCTGAGTCTGACCAATTGCTGTACCTATCCGGCCATCGCCACCAATGGCGCGGCCACCTGCATCACCAATGAGCCGCTGTTTGTGGGCCTCACGGATGGCAATTACCGGCTGCAGGCCGAATCGCCCTGCGTCAATGCCGGCTGGACCGCCCCGGAAATGCATGGGGCGTTGGACCTGGACGGGCATGCCCGGGTTGACCGGTTTTCCGGCCTTGTTGATATGGGATGTTACGAGTACTTGCCGGCCGGCATGATGTTTCAGGTGCGTTGATTCCCGGCAGGCGGATGAACTCGCGCCAAGACGCCAAGATCGCCAGGGAAGAATCCGGGGGATGGCGCCCGGTGTTTATTTTTCGGCCGGTGAAAATGCCGGGCCGCGCGCGCCATGGAAAGCCTTGCGCAGGCGCCGGTCGGCGGAACCATGCGTTCGGCGCGTGGTTGCAGGCCCGATGCTTCTGGCGATGGCGCGGCGTTCCTGCCGCGTGGATTGCCATTCTTCCCACGTCCAGTTGAACTTAATTGGCTTGTTTTCGGCTTTGCAACGCATGCGCCACCTCTCGTTTCAGTGCGCGGGTTTCAGCCAGGATATTGAATGCCGGCAGCGCAGCCAGACGTTCCACTTCAGACCAATCAACCGGTGTGGCGCCGGACACACAGACGGCCATGAACTTTTTGGCGATGGCCAGCGCCCCGGCGTCGGCGCGCGGATAAAAAGCCGGTAAAATCCTTTCCACCAGCATGAGTTCCGCCGGTGCGATGGCAATCTCGCCATAAGGCGTTTCCATCTTGCGGCATGGCGATTTGGCCTCATTTTCGAGCAAGCCCAGCAAATCAATGTATAAACCGGCCACCCGCCAACTGCGAGGGCCGCCGGTTCCATCAAGTTGAGCAATTAAATCCTGGGCTATCCGCGGCGGAATGGGCGTAAGATTCGTCCGGCATACATCAATATCGCCCGACATGTATGCGCCTTCCGTGTAAAACTCCACGGCGGCGCCGCCCACCACCACCAAATCCCAGCCGGCTTCACGGAAAATCCGGGTAAGCAGGCCGGCCAGTTGCAGGGCACGGCTTAAAAGGTCCGGAATCGCCGCGATTTTTTCAATTTCCGCCTTTGCGTTCATTTCTTTTTCAAATAAAATAGACAGATAAACTCGCGAACATCAGGCGAAAATGATTTGACGACTATTTTTTGCGGTGGCACTGGCGTGTATCCTTGGCGTCGCGCCCGTATACGCGATCCTTTAATTCCCGCGCGATGAGCAGGCGTTCACGCGGTGACAAATTGATCTGATGTTGGATATCCCGCTTGCGCGCATCTGCGAATGATAATGATTTGTTCGCAATCCGTTCCATAATGATTTTATGATAGCAAACGAGGTGGCGCATCACAAGCCGGTTTTTCGTGGATTTTGAAGCTGGCGATTACCGGCTGGCAGCCAGATCGCCCGGGGTCAATGCCGGCAGCAACTTCATCCTTCGCGCCCACGCGCTACGCGTGGCAAGCGCGCATCCTTGTCCCAATCAGATTGGGATGCGGCATCCGGGCCTCATCACGGATTCAGGTTCATGTTTATCAAAACGGCAGTCCGACCGGCAGAAAAGCCGTCAAAAAATGTCATGAACTGAAAAATCCGGCAAATCGAGCAGGTGCGCAGCAGCGCAAAAACATGGTTGGAACCCGGCGGCGTCCCACGCCGGGAAGCGCGTAATTATTTCCTCGGGCTGCATCGATAAAACAGGCGCAATAGGATAACCATGGAGATTCACCGGTCAAACAGCCCGAAATAGTTTTTACGGTATTGAGCGGGGCCCAGTCCGTAAAAGCGCTTGAATGATTTGGAAAATTGAAAACGGTCGCAATACCCCAATTCCGCCGACAGCGCGTCAATTGACATATCGCTTCGGCAAAGTTTTGTGGCTGCCGCGCGCATACGCAGCTTTTCGATAAAGGCGTAGGGCGTAGTCCGCAACGCCTGCTTGAACCGGCGCTGGAACGTCGGACGCGACATGGCTACGGAGCGCGCCAGCGCCGGTATATCCACCTTGTGGCCGATGTTCAGCTTGAGCGCGTCCATGGCCGGTTTCAGCGCTTCCAGGGCGCCCGGCGGCGTCTTCGGCACACCGGCCCATTTGAACCGATCGGACAGCAATTTTAAAAGCGCAATTCCCAGATAGTGCAAATCCACGGTCTGCCTGAATATCGCCAACTCCCGGTTGCGGGTAATGTTGATAATCTGGCCGCCAAGCTTCAATATTTTCAAACTCAATTCGCGCGGCAGCACATGCGGCAACTCCAGGCAGGTCAGCGGATCCAAAAACCCAAACATTTCGTATTGCGCATGTATCCATTGATAACGTCCCGGAGTCTTCGAAATGACGGCGCCGCGGTAGGCGCGGTCGGCGGGGCCGATGGAGACATGACCCGGCCGCGACAAGAACTGCGCGGCATCCGCCTGGAAATCAATCCGGCCCTGGCCGGCCATGCAAAACGAAAAGGTCCAGTATGGGAACCGGCGCCAGGGCGGTATGGAATCACCGGTCAACTCGGTCTGCCCGGCGTCCAGGTGCAGCACGGTGACGGCCTGGCGGGCGAAATCAGGGGTGTTGATCGGGGCGGTCATTGGTCAATTCGGCGGCAGGTGATAAAAATACACATAAAAATGATCGCGCAAAACATTTACCTAGCGCCGGCATGATATTATAAACACGATCGTATTGGTTACAACCCAAAAGTGATATGAGCAATTATGACGACAAAACACATGCTGTTGGCCGGCGCGGCGAAGGTGGATATAACACCGGAGATGGGTGTGCAGATTGGCGGCGATATCGGCCGGAATCGGCCGGCGGAGGAAATCCGCGACCGCCTGTACGCGCGCATTATCATCCTGCGGTCGGGTTCAAAAATTGCCTGTATCGCTACCTGCGATCTGGATTGCATCAACCGGGACATCGCCCTGGTCCTGCGACGGCAGGTCGCCCGGCGCATCGGCGCGCGGCCGGGCGATGTCATGATCCATTGCAGCCAGTGCCATTCCGCGCCGCGGGTGGGGCCGTTCCTCAACGATTATGGGCGCCATCTGACCGGCGCCTTGCGTTGGGTGCGCGGCGATACGCCGGCCTATAACGATTATTTTTGCCGGCAGGCGTTGGCCGGCGCCGATACGGCCATGCGGAAGCTCGTGCCGGTGAAAATGAAGATTGCCCGGACGATTGACCGGCGCTGCGCCTTTAACCGGCGTTTCATCATGCGCGATGGGACCAGCCGGATGCATCCGAAGCAATGCGAGGAAAACATCCTGTGCGCCGAAGGGGCGGTGGATTCGGAAGCATCATTGTTGCTTTTCGAGGGGCCGGGCGGCAGGCCGTTGGCCGGCCTGCTGCACCATACCTGCCATCCCATCCACGGATATCCGCGGCACTATATTTCGGCGGACTGGCCGGGCCTGTGGAGCGAGGCGGTGGCCGGCAAGATCGGCGGCGGTTGCGTGATCGGCTGCCTCAACGGCGCGTGCGGCAATGTCAGTCCGTGCGATCATGCCAATCCGGATTACAAGCCGGCGTCCAGCCTGGCATGCATGCTGAAGAATTTGACGCAAACGGGGGAACTGCTTGTCCGTAATTTGCAGCCGGTGGATGCCCTGCCGTTGCGCGTGGGACAATGCGTCATCAAAATCCCATGGAAACGCCCATCGCGCACCGTGTTGGCCAAGGCGGCCAAACTGCTGAAAGAGCACCCCGCGCCGATGTATCTGGACGAGAAACACGAACGCATTGCCTGGGACTGGGTGCTGGCCATCCGGGATTTGGATAAAATGCGGATCATCCGGCGCAATCCGGATTACGCCTATGAAATTCAGGCCATCCGGATCGGCGATGCCGTGGTCGTTGGCTGGCCGGGCGAGCCGTTTGTCGAAGCGCAACTTGAGGTGAAACTCAAATCGCGCGCGAAATATGTGCTGGTAGGCCATGAAAGCAATGCCGGGGATTGCGGTTATCTGCCGACTATGGCGGCAATCCGCCGGGGTGGATACGAGGTGGATATCGGACGGAAACTGGCGCCCAACGCCTTGCAAACGGTAACCAATGAGACGGTAAAGTTGGTCGGCCGGTTGTTGGCGCCTTAAACTTCAGCGCCGGCCCCAAATAACTCAGGATAAGGGAAATTTGACCGCGAATGGACGCGAATTAACGCGAATAAGGGGAAAATGGCGAGGGATGCCGCGCGGGGGTGGCAAGCCACCCTTGTAAATCAGCCGGACCGTGAAAATGCAAATACATTTGCGTTTTTCACATTCCGACTGATCATGTTCCGCGGTGCGGAACGCGCGGCCTGTCCGGAAATTTGTTGTTTTGCTTATTCGTGTGATACCATTACAGATGGGACAAGTTTGCGTGAGAAAAATCCGGGTTAGGCTTTGCCGGTTCAAATTACACAGTAGCGCGTAAAGATGATTGGGAAGATAAAAGGCAATGAAATACATCAACAACATGCTGGAAGCGATTGGCAATACGCCGCTCTTGAAATTGAACAAGATCGGCAAGGACGTGCCGGCGAATGTATTTGTAAAACTGGAATACCTCAATCCGAGCGGCAGTTACAAGGATCGCATGGCCCTGTCAATGATTGAGGCCGCGGAAAAGGGGTTGACTTGGAACAGGAAGCAATTGCAGCCCGGCGGCACGGTCTGCGAGGCTTCGGCTGGGAATTGCGCGCCGGCGGTGGCGTTCGTTTGCGCGGTCAAAGGACTCAAGGCGAAATTGTGCATTTACAAGCCCATGCTGCGCGGCGACAGCGCGCGGCTGAAAATTACCGGAGCATTCGGGCCGGATGCGGGCGAATCGCGGCCGCCGGAAGATTTTCTGCCGGCGTCGGATGTC